>JANOUM010000525.1:0-3682 GCA_031416855.1 Rhodoferax sp.
TGTTGCGCAGCATCGCGCCAACGGTGTGGGCAATTTCCAGCGCATGCACGGCATACGCCGCCTGGTCCCCGCGGTGCCGGCGCAGACCGGCCAGCGACACGCCGAGCAGCGGCCCGATGGCGGCTCGCGTGGCCTCCAGCAGGTCCTCGGTTTCCTCCACCACCGGTTCGCCGAACACCCGGGCGCGGCAGATCTGCGCTACGGTATAGAGCAAAATCCCATGTGCGCTATCGGTCAGCCCGGCATGGTGAAACGCCAGCGACCAGGACTCGAATGCATGGCGCAGGTTGCGCCGCACACCAGGCAAGTCGTCGGGCACCAGCGACTCGGCCCGGTACTGCTCCAGCAGTTCGAACACCAGGCGCTCGGCCGGATCGGCCGGACCCAGGCGCGCATGCAACAGCGGGTCGCTGCCCGCCAGGCGCAGCGCCAGGCCATCGGCGGCGCCCCGGAAACTACCGAAATCCGCATCATCCAGGGACGGGTGCAGATGGGGCGCATACAAGGGAAGCGGCTTGCGCCCGCGATGCAGGCGCTGGCCGCGAAAGTGCAGGTCGACCTCGCCGCTCAGCGCGCGGATCGATGCGGCGCAGAGTTCCTCCACCTGCTCCTGGTGCCGGGCCCGGTGCTGCGCGCTGGTCATCAGGCCCCCTTGCGTCCAGCGCCGGCACGCTGGCCGGGGCTTGTCACTTCCCTGGCATCGGCAATGGCCGATGACGCACGTACTGCGCTGCCCCCCGGGGGGCGCATTTAGGGCACCAGGCGCTCATCGGCTGTTTTGCTGGGCGACGTACGACTCGTCGAGTTCGCGGTCGAAACAGCGCTGGAAATACTCCGCCACCACCGGGCGTTCGGCCTCGTCGCATTTGTTCAGAAAGGACAGGCGAAATGCCAGCGCCGGGTCGCGGAAGATCTCGATGTTCTCGCCCCAGGTGATCACGGTGCGTGGCGACATCAGGGTGGACAGGTCGCCGGCGGCAAAACCCTTGCGCGTGAGGTCGGCCACGGCCACCATGGAGTGCACCAGTGTGGTGCCCGCGGCATCGGCCAGTGCTGGCACGCGCGCCTGCACGATCGCCACCTCCTCGTCACGCGGCAGGTAGTTGAGCGAGGCCACGATGTTCCAGCGGTCGATCTGCGCGTGGTTCAGGCGCTGCGCGCCGTGGTAGAGACCGTTCAGGTTGCCCAGGCCGACGGTGTTGGCGGTGGCGAAGAGGCGGAAGTACGGATGCGGGCGCAGCACCTTGTTCTGGTCCATCAGCGTGAACTTGCCGTCGCGCTCCAGCACCCGCTGGATCACGAACATCACGTCCGGTCGGCCGGCGTCGTATTCGTCGAACACCAGCGCCACCGGCCGCTGCAGCGACCAGGGCACGATGCCCTCCTGGAACTCGGTCACCTGCTGGCCAACGCCAGGCCCGTGCTGGGCCGCTCCCGAGCGGGCCTGACCCCCTCGGGGGGCCGACCGCCGAAAGGCGGTCCTGGGGGCTGACCGTATGACGACGGCATCCTTGCCGACCAGGTCCAGGCGGCTGATGTGGCCGTCCAGGTTGACCCGCACGCATGGCCAGTTCAGCCGTGCCGCCACCTGCTCGATGTGGGTCGATTTGCCGGTGCCGTGCAGGCCCTGCACCATCACCCGCCGGTCGCGCGTGAAGCCGGCCAGGATGGCCAGCGTGACGGCGGGGTTGAAGCGGTAGACGGGGTCGATCTCGGGCACGTGTTCATCGCGCTCGCCAAACGCGGGCGCCATCAGGTCGGAGTCGATGCCGAACACGTCGCGCACGGCGATCTGGTGGTCGGGTTGTAGTTCGGTCAGCTGGGTCACGGGGAGACTTTCTGTTGCGGTTCGGTGTCGGCGTCGATACGGCTCAGTACCAGCGCCGCGGCCTGCAGGGCGGGCAGCCACTGGCGCGCCTTGTCGGCGCTCAGCCGCATGATCGGCGCCTGGATCGCGATGCACAGGTTCGACGGCGCACCGGCATCGGGCACGCGCACGGCGATACACAACAGGCCGGGCAGGAACTCTTCGTTGTCGAGTGCGTAGCCGTCCTTGCGCACCTGTCCGATCTGGCGCTCCAGCGCGTCGAGCGCGGTGATCGTCTTGTCGGTGTACTTGTCCAGTGGCGCATGGGCCAAAAGGCGCCGGCGCTGCGCCGGGCTCATCTGCGCCAGCATCACCTTGCCGCTGGCCGAACAGTGCGCCGGCACCCGCGAGCCCGCGCGCAGGTAAAAGCGCAAGGGCGCTGCGGTTTCCACCCGGTCCAGGTAGATCACCTCACTGCCGGACAAGGCGGTGAGGTTGCAGCTCTCTCCGACTTCCTCGACCAGGCGGCGCAGCACCGCATGGCGCGCGCCATAGTGGCTGTCGTTGAGCAGCAGGTTCTCGGCCAGGCGGCGCAACCGGGTGCCGGTGCCGTAGTGGCGCCCGTCACGCTCGCGCTGCAACATGTCTGCCGCCTCCAGTTGCTGCAACATCCGGTGCAACGTGGGTTTGGGCAGGCCGGTTTCGTCGACCAGGCTCTGCAGTGAGTGGCGCTGGTCGGTGGCGGCAATCACTTCGAGCAGCGCAAAAAGGCGCAGTGCGGGTGTATCGACGCTGGGTTCGAGCAGTGTGTCCGAGAGGCCTTGAACAATTTTCATGGTGGAACACACTATAGCTATATTCCGAAAAATAGTACATGGCGTATCGAATATTTGATTTTTTGTTGACCACTCAGGCTCGTGGTGCTACAGTTTCCCGTCAGGCCCCTCACCCAGAACCGCCCAACCAGGAGTAACCCAGCATGAGCAAACCCCCCGTCACCACCCGCCCGGTCGTCAGCGGCGTCCAGAAAATGACCCCGTCCGAGGCTTTTGTCGAAACCCTGGTGGCCAACAACGTGACCGACATGTTCGGCATCATGGGTTCGGCCTTCATGGACGCGATGGATATCTTCGCGCCCGCCGGCATCCGGCTGATCCCGGTGGTGCATGAGCAGGGCGCCGGCCACATGGCCGACGGTTATGCCCGCGCCAGCGGCCGCCACGGCGTGGTGATCGGTCAGAACGGCCCCGGCATCAGCAACTGCGTCACGGCGATCGCCGCCGCGTATTGGGCGCACAGTCCGGTGGTGCTGATCACGCCCGAGACCGGCACCATGGGCCAGGGCCTGGGTGGTTTCCAGGAGGCCAACCAGCTGCCGATGTTCCAGGAGTTCACCAAGTACCAGGGCCATGTGAACAACAACAAACGCATGGCCGAATTCACCGCACGCTGCTTCGACCGCGCCCATTCGGAACTCGGCCCGACACAACTCAACATCCCGCGTGACTACTTCTATGGCGAGATCACTTGCGAGATCCCCCAACCGATGCGGGTGGAGCGCGGCTCGGGTGGCGAGAACAGCCTGGCGGCGGCGGTTGAGTTGCTGGCGACTGCCAAGTTCCCGGTGATCCTGGCCGGCGGCGGCGTGGTGATGGGCGATGCGGTGGCGGAGTGCCAGGCGCTGGCGGAGCGGCTGGGGGCGCCGGTGTGTGTCGGCTATCTGCGCAACGATGCCTTCCCGGCCAAGCATCCGCTGTGGGCCGGCCCACTGGGCTACCAGGGCAGCAAGGCTGCCATGAAGCTGATCGCCCAGGCCGACGTGGTGATCGCGCTCGGCTCGCGCATGGGCCCGTTCGGCACGCTGCCGCAACACGG
>JANOUM010000526.1:0-1735 GCA_031416855.1 Rhodoferax sp.
CCCTTGCGTGCCGCAGCGCTGGAGCTGGGTTATGTCAGCGCCGCGCAGTTCGACGCCTGGGTGGAGCCGATGAAGCGAGTCGGCAGCCCCCCCGTGTGAACCGACAGCCCGAGGAGATCAGCCTTTGGCTGGCTGGCCCGCACGGGTCCAGGCGTCGCGCGCCGCTCCAGTCGCGTGCCAGGTTGGCTTCCAGCTGATCGAAACTGCGGCTTGCGCAACCCGGCCGCATGCGGTTGAATTGCTGTTTCCACTCTTGTCCAGAACACACATGACCGGATTCACCGACCTGATGGCCTTTCAGCGTGACACGGAGGCGCTGGCCCAGATCGCCGGGCGCCTCGGTTGGGACCAGGAGACCATGATGCCGCGCGGGGCCGCGGTACAGCGGGGCGAGGAAATGGGTGCCATCGAGGGCGTGCTGCATGCCCGGCGTACTGATCCGCGTATCGCCGACTGGCTGTCCGGTGCCGTGGCGGCCGACGCGCCGGGGCAACGCGCGCTCGACCTGATTGCGCGGGCGTTCCATCGCAACGCCTGCATCCCGGCGCGTCTTGCCACCGAGATCGCACGCGTGACCTCGGTGGCGCAAGGTATCTGGGCCGATGCCCGGGCGGCCAATGATGTGGCGCATTTCCTGCCGACCCTGCAAGAGGTGCTGTCGCTCAAGCGCGAGGCGGCGCAGGCGCTGGTGGCGGGTGGTTTTGGCGGGGATGCCTACGACGCGCTGCTGGACGACTACGAACCCGGCGCCTCGGCCGCACGCATTGGTGCGATGTTCGACCGCATGCGCCCCCGACTCCTGGCCCTGCGGGAACGCGTGCTGGGTGCCCGCGTCCAGCCCGGGGCGCTGCACGGGCATTACCCCCAGGCGGCGCAGCTTGCGCTGGCCCGCGACGTGGCGGACGCGTTCGGTTACGACTGGACGCGTGGCCGGCTCGATCTGGCCGTGCACCCGTTCTCGTCCGGGTCGGGCCATGACGTGCGCATCACGACGCGGGTGGTCGAGACCGAACCCTTCAACTGCATCTACTCGACGATCCACGAGACCGGTCACGCCGGTTACGAACTGGGCATTGCCCCGGAGCACCGGTTCACGCCGCTGGGGCAGGGCGTGTCGATGGGAGTGCACGAGAGCCAGAGCAGGATCTACGAGAACCAGCTCGGTCGCTCGTGGCCGTTCACGCGCTGGCTGTGGGGCCGCATGGGCGCCCATTTCAGTGGCTTCTCGGTGGCGTCGCCGGATGCCTTCTACGCCACCGTGAACCGTGTCCAGCCGGGCTTCATCCGGACCGAGGCCGACGAGGTGCATTACAACCTGCACATCATGATGCGTTTCGACCTGGAGCGTGCCCTGGTCGCCGGTACCCTGGCCGTGCCGGACCTGGAGGACGCCTGGAACCAGCGTTTTGCCCGAGACTTCGGCATGCCGGTCGACTGCCCCTCCAACGGCATGCTGCAGGATGTGCATTGGTCGATCGGCCTGTTTGGCTACTTTCCGACCTACAGCCTGGGAAATGTCTATGCGGGCTGCCTGCACCAGGCGCTGCGACAGGCGCTGCCGGAGCTCGACCGGAGCCTTGCGCAAGGTGTCACCCGGCCTGCAACAGACTGGCTGTGCCATGCGGTCCATCGGCATGGCGGACTGTACCGGCCCGCTGAAGTGATCGAACGCGCCTGCGGCTTTGCCGCGACCGAGGTGCCGCTGCTGGACTATCTCGAGGCGAAGTTCGGCCAG
>JANOUM010000527.1:0-2952 GCA_031416855.1 Rhodoferax sp.
AATGGACCAAAATTTGCCAGCAGATGGAGATGGCATTCAGACAGTCGGATTTCGTGCGCGGCGCGATCGGAGGCTTGCAGTCCGTGACCGATCACCTCGTCGAGCACTTTCCATCCGGCGGGCGCAACGCGAACGAACTGCCAGACAAGCCGGTGGTGCTGTGAGCAGATCGACACGGCACTCGACAGTGCGCCCATTGCCGATGCAGTCGAAGCATAGACGCTCGATGCCTGACTTTAGCCCGTTCCAGGTCGAGAGATTCGAGTCACCTGGAACCAATTGCTTATCAAAAACTACGCAAAATGGAACACACCCGTTGGGTTGATCGCGAGCTTCGGTTGGGCGTGTTTACCGGTCTCGTGTACTGGATTTTCGACTGCTAAGGGAGACGGAAATTGCAGAAGTACCACTTTTCTCCGCCTGTCATTGCGGCCCCGGATCGAGTCCGGGGTTGCAGCACCCGCATTCCATGGATGCCCCCGGATCGAAGTCCGGGGCAGGCTCATCAAGCCCGGCATGACAGTGGGCGCCTGTCATTGCGGACTCGATCCGCAATCCAGTGCGCCAACTGCATGGATGCCCCCGGATCGAAGTCCGGGGCAGGCTCATCAAGCCCGGCATGACAGTGGGATATTGGCAATTTCCGTCTCCCTAAGTGCGCTATCGCACGATTCTCCTTGTCGATTGCAGCGACGATGAAGATCCTTTTAGTCGACAAGTTCAGGAGAGCGA
Organism: Rhodoferax sp.; assembly: GCA_031416855.1. GTDB lineage: Bacteria > Pseudomonadota > Gammaproteobacteria > Burkholderiales > Burkholderiaceae_C > CAISIP01. Next base: position 733 of record JANOUM010000527.1, read on the forward strand.
GATGCTTACCCAAATGGAAATCGAGTGCCTTCGCGCATGCAACGAATGCGCGACCGCTTGCCTTCAGTGTGCGACAGCCTGCTTGCAGGAAGAAAACCCCAAGCCAATGGCGCGCTGCATTGGAATGGACTTCGAGTGTGCCGACATCTGCCGCCTCGCTGCCGCCTCCATCGCTTCAGGGGGAACCCAGATGGTCGCCGTGTGCGCACTCTGCGCCAGCGCATGCGATGCCTGTGCCAAGGAATGCGGCCAGCACGCGATGGACCATTGCCAACAATGCGCCGAAGCCTGCAAACGTTGCGCTGACACATGCCGCAGCATGACGAAGTAAGTTTTTGCAAGGCAGCATGATGGGCTCGCCGGACATGAAGCAGTCCATGAAAGCCGGGATGGATGGCATGTGGTTGAAAATTCCCCGCGTCCAAGCTCGACGAAAGATCGAGCGCCAAGGTCACGCTTGGGAGACAAAGTAACTGCCATTCATGTTAGGGAGACGGAAATTGCAGAAGTACCACTTTTCTCCGCCTGTCATTGCGGACTCGATCCGCAATCCAGTGCGCCAACTGCATGGATGCCGGGTCAAGCCCGGCATGAGTGCGGATATTGGCAATTTCCGTCTCCCTTAGGCGTGCACTTCGACGAGTTCGCCTGTGGAATGAGGCTCAGGGATAGGTAGCCCATCTTCTTTCATTCCGGCCAGATGAAACTCGATCGCTTCGTGAATGAGCTCCGCAACTTCAACCCGCGTTTCGCCGACCGCGATACACCCTGGTAGGTCGGGGACGTACGCACCAAAACTGGATGGCCCTTTTTCAATCACGACCAGATACTGCATCTGCAACCTCACTTCTTTAGACTCGATGATCATGCGCCAGGTGCTGGAGGCGGAAAGTCACCGGAGCTGAAATCGATGTGCAATTGAGCCCGATCAAGCGGAACTTGCAGCACGTCCTTACACTCCATTCACGGTCCGACCGCCTTGCGATAGGCGAGCGTCGGGTCACTGGAAAGCCATGAACCCACTGCGCAGGCTTCGTCGGACACCGTGCCCCAACCCAAGCCCCCGGGCCTGGGGGGTGCGGGCGCTGACGCGGAGCCGGTCTTCATCCGCTTGCTGCACCTGACGCTATAAGTCTTAACATCGGGTCGCACACCGCGCAGATGCACCCGCCCGGTGTCTGGTCGGCACCCCCATGCGGCCTGGTCGCTGGGTGGCATGGGTGCGATCCACTGGACACTAAAGGAGATCCGCATGCAAAGACGATTCATCATTCTGGGCGGTGCCACGCTGTTTGGTACCCTGGCGCTGGCCGGTCCGCTCACGGCATTGGCCGCTGGCAAGCCGTTGTTCGAAGTCTGGAAGTCGCCCACCTGTGGTTGCTGCCAAGACTGGATCGCGCACTTGCAGGCCAGCGGGTTTCAGGTGACGGTCCACGACGTCAGCGAGGCGGCCAAGGCCGGCCAGCGGCTCAAGCTCGGTCTGCCCGACAAGTTCGGCTCCTGCCACACCGGTCTGATCGACGGGTATGTGGTGGAGGGGCATGTGCCGGCGCGCGAAATCACCCGCCTGCTCCGGGAGCGCCCCAAGGCGGTGGGACTTGCCGTGCCGGGCATGCCAGTCGGTTCGCCTGGCATGGACGGCCCCTTGTACCAGGGGCGCAAGGATGCGTATGCCGTGTTGCTGGTTCAAAAGGACGGCAACGCCACGGTCTACCAGTCGTACCACTGAATGACCGCCGCTGGCGCCGGTTCTGGCGTGTTCATGTCGAATCCTGTCGGTCGGTGCCGCGCGGCGATCGCGGCGCTCGGTCTTGCTGCCGGCGCGCCGATGTGGGCCGCCGAGCCCCTGAGCCTTCAACAGGCGCAGCGTATCGCCGCGGGCCGTTCGCTCCAGCTCACCGCCCAGGATCTGCTGGCACGCGCCGCCCGCGAACAGGGTGTGGCCGCAGGCCAGTTGCCCGACCCGGTGCTCAAGCTCGGCATCAACAACTTACCTGTCAGCGGCCCCGACAAGTACAGTCTGACGCGGGACTTCATGACCGTGCGCGGCTTCGCAGTGATGCAGGAAACAACGCGGGCCGACAAGCGCAAGGCCCGCTCCGGGCGTTTCGAGCGCGAAGCCGAAGCCGCGCAGGCCGGGCGCCTGGTGGCGCTGGTCAACCTGAACCGCGAGACCGCGATGGCCTGGCTGGACTGCCACTTCCTGGGGCGCATGCGCCA
>JANOUM010000528.1:0-5837 GCA_031416855.1 Rhodoferax sp.
GGTGCGACCCGAGACGCTGCTGGGCTGATGATGACCGCCCGCCCGGGCCATTGCGGATGCTGTTCAACTATTTGTCATGCCGGACCCGATCCGGCATCCATGGATTGCGGGGCTGGCCCGCAAATGACACCGCATAGGTGAACACTATGGGGGCCCTTGCAGCTTCAGGCGGCCTTGAGGCAGGACCGGACCGTGGCGTCGAAATGCGCGGTTCCGGCTCCTTGGTAGCCGATGATCTTGCCTTCCTCGTCCCAGCGGCGCAGGCGCACCGCGTCGGCAAAAAACGGCTCGGCCTTGAAGCTCTGGATCTGCGCGCCCACCATCGGCCCGCCCTGCAGCGCGAGCGACAGCTATGACGCATCCGAGAGCTGGTCGAAGTAACCCGGCTCCACCGCCGCCAGGTAGCGCTTGGCGGCCACGTGCAAACGCACCGGCTCGGTCACCTCGGGCCCGAAATACTGCGACAACCAGGCCGATCCGGTGGATTCATGCTGGGTGTCGACTCCACTGTCGGCCACGTCCTGCGGCAGGTCGTGCAGCAGGTGGCCGATGTCGTGCAGGAACGCCGCGGTAACCAGAGCCGGCGAGGCGCCGTCGCGCTCGGCAAATGCGCCGCACTGGAGGGCATGGTCCAGTTGGCTGACGCCTTCACCGTAACCTTCGTGGCCGCGGCGTGTGAAGGCGGCGCGGATCTGGTCAAGGGCTCGCATGGGCTGGGTTCTTTCCGGGTCAAGGTTTCGGGGACCGGCGCAGCACCAGGCGGCGACTTTCCATCGCGTCGCCGTCGATGTAGCAGCCTTGCAGGTGGCGCCGGCCTCGGCCCGGGTCGAAGGCGGTACGGCCGTGCAGCGTGCGGTCGTTCTGCATCACCACGCAGTCGCCGGGCTCGAGCCGGAACACCAGTTCCAGCTGCGGGCGCTTGAGGATGCGGGCAAACAGCCGGTAGGCCTGGTACCAGGCCTGAGCCACGTCAGCCGGCGCGTCGAGCCAATCGGCCGATCGGTTGTTGAAATGCACGGCGTGCACCACACCATCCATGTCAGCGCAGATCAGCGTCTGGCGGGCCTGCAACTCGGTGTTGGCGTCGGCATAACGAAAATTCATCGGGATGCGCGCGAGCAGCGCGAACGCCGCCGGGTCCTCCCGGCGCAGGATCTCGGCTGCGTGGAAACCGTCCACCAGCAGCGTGTCGCCACCCGGCGCCCCGGATTCCAGGCAATGCAGCAGCTGCACACCGGGCGACGGGTGGCGGTAGGGGTTGTCGGAATGCACACCCAGGCCAGCCGCGGTGTAGGCCAGGTTGGTGGGATTGGGGACCGACTTGACGTCGAACAGCCGTCCGTAATTGGTGACCCGCACGAAGCCCAGCCGGTCGCCCACCTGCGCCACCATGCCGGCCTCGCATGGCACCTGGCGCAGCAGGCCGAAGCCGAGCGCCGCATACTGTTCGAGCCACGCCAGTTCCGTCGCCGGGTCGGACTGCAGGGCGGGCCAGTCGGCCGCCGGCAGGTGGGTCAGAAGGCCCCGATCCCAGAGGCTGGCCGTGCGCCTGCGTGCGTGGCGTGTCGCATCGGACAAGTCGTGGCCGCGCAACCAGGCAATCGGGTAGTCGGAGACATGACCATCGGACCATTGCACATGCAGCGTATCGTGGTCGTGGATGACTGCGTGGGACACGCGCAGCCCCTCGGGAAGCTCCACGATCTCGTACAGCTTTTGCCCGTTGCCCGGATGGCGGCAGGCAGCGCAACGGCAGTTGTCGCGCAACCAGTCATTCGACACGGCCCACTGTGCACCGGTGCCGCCATCCAGCGCCAGGGATCCGTCAGTCAACGCCACATGGATCGTGTCAGTCATGGTCCTGCTCCGTCAAAATGCTAGTTCTTTGCCACCCGCAACGCCACCAGGCCAGCGCCCACGATCAGCAAAGCGCCCGCCACCGTGGTCATGCGCGGAACCTCGCTGAAGAACAGGAAACCCCACAGAGGCGCCCACAACACACCCGAATATTCGAACGGTGTGACCAGGCTGGCCTTGGCTACGCGGTAGGCCGATGTCAGCAACATCGTGCCGGCAGCAGCCACCACCCCGCACGCTGTGATCAAGAAAGCATCCCAGGGGCTGGGCATGACCCAGGTCCGCACCAGGAACTGCAGGCTGGGATGTTCTGCGCGGGTGATGCCCAGCAGGTGGAAGAACGCAGCAATGACAAGCGCGCCGATCAGGAACATCGCGTTCTGGTACGACGCCATCACCGACGCCGATTGCACCGAGCCCAGGCGGCGCGCCATCAACATGGAGCCGCCGTACATGGCGGCTGAAATCAGGGACAGCAATGCAGCCGGCTCGAACAGGCCGCTGCCGGGCTGCAGCATCACCAGCACGCCCAGGAACCCGACCCCGACGGCCGCCCAGACCTGCCAGCCCGAACGTTCCCCGAGCAAGGGGCCGGCAAGCGCCGTGACGAACAGCGGGACGGTGAAATACAGCGCCACCGCATCGGCCAGCGGCAAGGCCGGAAACGCCATGTAGTAGGCGACATAGGCCACGAACATCAGCATCGCGCGGCCGACCAGCGGCCAGAAATCCGGCGAAATCAGGGCCCGCCATCCGACTTCGACCTGCACCAGGACCAGCAGGATCGGTATCGCCACCACCGAGCGCATCGACAACACCTGGGTCAGCGGATAAGCACTGCTGACCTGCTTGATCACCGCATCCTGCAACGAGAAGACGAAAACCCCGAGACACAGGAAAACAATCCCGCGAACGGGGCGGTTCTGCACGGCCTCGTTACCGGGAGACGACGCGCGCCATCTCGAGCACCTTGCTCGAATAGCCCCATTCGTTGTCGTACCAGGACACGACCTTGACGAAAGTGCCGTCCAGGGCCATGCCGGCGTCGGCATCGAACACCGAGGTGCAGCTTTCGCCGCGGAAGTCGGTCGAGACCACCTTGTCCTCGGTGTAACCCATCACGCCCTTCATGGCGCCTTCGGAGGCGGCTTTCATGGCGGCACAGATCTGCGCGTAGGTGGCTTCGCGGTTCAACTCGACGGTGAGGTCGACCACCGACACGTCGGACGTCGGCACGCGGAACGCCATGCCGGTGAGCTTCTTGTTGAGTTCGGGAATCACCACACCCACCGCCTTGGCTGCGCCGGTGGACGAGGGGATGATGTTCTCCAGGATGCCGCGGCCACCGCGCCAGTCCTTGTTGGACGGGCTGTCGACCGTCTTCTGGGTGGCCGTGGCAGCGTGCACGGTGGTCATCAGGCCGCGCTTGATGCCCCAGTTGTCATTGAGCACCTTGGCCACGGGTGCCAGGCAGTTGGTGGTGCAGGACGCGTTGGAAATGATCGCCTGGCCGGCATAGGTCTTGTCGTTGACGCCAAACACGAACATCGGGGTGTCGTCCTTGCTGGGCGCCGACATGATCACCTTTTTGGCCCCGGCGTCGATGTGCTTCTGGGCGGTTTCCTTGGTCAGGAACAGGCCGGTGGCCTCGACTACGATGTCGGCCCCGACCTCGCCCCATTTCAACTCGGCCGGATCCTTGATGGCGGTCAGGCGGATCTTCCTGCCATTGACCACCAACAGATTGCCGTCGACCGCGATGTCGCCCTTGAAGCGGCCGTGCACCGAGTCGAACTGCAGCATGTAGGCCAGGTAGTCGGGCTCCAGCAAGTCGTTGATGGCAACGATCTCGATGTCCTGGAAGTTCTGGACCGCGGCGCGCAGCACCATGCGTCCGATGCGCCCAAAGCCGTTGATGCCGATCTTGATAGTCATGTGATGGTCCCGTCGATGGTTGGAAAAAGAATTGCCAGCCGGGCTGCACGCGTCAGCGTTTGCCCAGTGCTTTCTGGACCGTGTCCGCCAGGTTCTCCGGCGTGAAACCGAAATGTTGGAACAAGACCGGTGCCGCTGCGGACTCGCCAAAGGTGTCGATGCCCACCACGGCCGCGCAGCCATATTTCCACCAGCCGCCAGTGACGCCCATTTCGACCGCGATACGCGGGATGCCCGCCGGCAACACCGCGCTCTGGTAGCCGACGGACTGGCGGTCGAAGGTGGTGGTGCTGGGCATGGAGACCACGCGCACCGCGATCTTGCGCCGGGCAAGCAGTTCCTGTGCCTTCAGCGCCAGTTGCACTTCGGAGCCGGTGGCGATGATGACCGCCTGGGCACGTTTGCGCAGGCCGACTTCGGTGGGTTCTGCCAGCACGTAGGCACCTTTGCTGATCGCGTCCACGCCGGCTGCGTCGGGTGTTGCCTCGCACCGGCCCTTGGGCGCGTAACTGATGTTCTGGCGGCTCAGCAGCAGGGCTGTCGGACGGTCGGCATTGTGCAGCGCCACGGCCCAGGCCACGGCGGTCTCGGCGGTGTCGCCGGGGCGCCAGACGTCCAGGTTCGGGATCAGCCGCAACGACGCCGCGTGTTCGATCGACTGGTGGGTCGGGCCATCCTCACCCAGCCCGATGCTGTCGTGCGTGAATACGTGGATCACCCGCAGTCTCATCAACGCGGCCATGCGGATCGCATTGCGGCTGTAGTCGCTGAAAGTCAGGAACGTGCCGCCATAAGGGATGAAACCACCATGCAGCGCGATGCCGTTCATGATCGCCGCCATGCCGAACTCGCGTACGCCATAGTTGATATGCCTGCCGCCCACCGCGGTACCGGAGGCGTCCACGGTCTGCACCACCTCGCCACTGGTGTTGATGCGCAGGCTTGGCGTGGATTTGGTATTGGTCAGGTTGGAGCCGGTCAGGTCGGCCGAGCCGCCGAGCATTTCCGGCAGCGCCACGGTCAGGGCTTCGAGCGCCAGTTGCGAGGCCTTGCGCGAGGCCACCGTCTCGGCCTTGGTGTGCGCACCAACCACCATGTCGACCACGGTCTGCGCGAAGCCCTTCGGCAGGTGGCCCTTCATGCGACGCGTCAGTTCGCGCGCCAGCGCAGGGTGGGCGGCCTTGTAGGCGGCCAGGCGCGTGTTCCAGGCTTTTTCAGCCTCGGTACCAGCGGCCTTGGCATCCCAGGCGGCGTAGATGTCCTTCGAAATGACAAACGGCGGGGCATCCCAGCCCAGGGCCTCGCGGGTCAGCTTGATTTCTTCGGCGCCAAGTGGCTCGCCGTGGGCCTTGGCGGTGTTGGCGCGGTTCGGGCTGCCCTGGCCGATGCGGGTCTTGCAGATGATCAGGGTCGGGCGCTCGGTTGAGTTCTTGGCGTCGGCCAGCGCTTTGGCCACCAGTGACGCGTCATGGCCGTCGAGTGGGCCGATCACGTTCCAGCCGTAGGCCGCAAAACGCAGTGCGGTGTTGTCGGTGAACCACGGAGCCACCGGTCCATCGATCGAGATGCCGTTGTCGTCATACAGCGCCACCAGTTTGTTGAGTCTCCAGGCGCCGGCCAGTGCCGCAGCCTCGTGGCTGATGCCCTCCATCATGCAACCGTCACCCATGCACACATAGGTGCCGTGGTCGACGATGTCGAATCCTTCGCGGTTGAACTCACGGGCCAGCAGCTTCTCCGCCAGCGCCATACCCACGGCGTTGGCGAAACCCTGCCCCAGCGGGCCGGTGGTGGTTTCCACGCCCGGCGTCAGGCCGGTCTCCGGATGGCCCGGCGTCTTGCTGTGCAGCTGCCGGAAGTTCTTGAGCTCCGCCATCGGCAGGGCGTAACCGGTCAGGTGCAACAAGGCATACAGCAGCATGGAGCCATGGCCGTTGGACAAAACGAAGCGGTCGCGGTCGAACCAGTGCGGGTTGCGCGGGTTGTGCTTGAGGTGCCCACCTGGCATGCCGTCGGCGGCACGCGGCCCCCACAAGGCCACGGCC
>JANOUM010000529.1:0-2449 GCA_031416855.1 Rhodoferax sp.
GCGCGCGCCCTGGGTGTGAAGGAGGTCATCATCCCGCCGGCTTCGGGTGCGGCATCGGCGTTTGGCTTCCTCGCCGCACCGCTGTCGTTCGAGCAGGTGCAGTCGATGCCGGTGGAGTTGTCCAACCTGCAGGACGGCGCCCCGGTGAACCAGGTGCTGCAGGCGCTGGAGGAGCAGGGCCGCACGCAGCTGCGCGTGGCCGGCGTGCCGGATGCCGACATCCGCGTCGCGCGCTGGGCCGACATGCGCCTGGTGGGCCAGATGCACGACATCCGTGTGGCGCTGCCGGGTGGCCTGATCGGCCCGGCACAGGTGCCGGAGTTGCGCGAGTTGTTCGTTTCGGCCTACCGCACGCGCTACACCGCGGTGCCGCCGCTGGCGCGGTTCGAGGCGATCAACTTCCGCGTCAACTGCTCCGGGCCGGTGCCCGAGCTGGCCATTTCCGGGGCGCTGGCCGTCAGCGGCGCGCGCGATCCGCGCAAGGGCAGCCGCATGGCCTGGTTCGGCGACGGTTTCGTGTCCACGCCGGTATACGACCGCGACGCGCTGCAGGCCGGCACCCGCCTGGTGGGCCCGTGCATCGTGGAGGAGCGCGAGGCCACCACCGTGCTCGGCCCGCTGGACGCGGTCGTGGTCGATGCCACGCTGAACCTGCGCATCGCCGTCGGCACGCAGGCCGTGCGCGCGGTCACCGTGACGCACGAAACCCCGCTGCAGGAGGCGATCGCGCGCATCGAGGCCGACCCGATCGCCCTCGAGATCATGTGGAGCCGGCTGGTCAACGTGGTCGAGGAGATGTGGCTCACGGTGTGCCGCACCGCGTTTTCGCTGGTGATCTCGGAGGCGCAGGATTTCGCCAGCGAGATCCTGAGCCCCGAGGGCGAGACGCTGGCGCATTCGCCGCGTGCGATGCCGGTGTTCAACCTCACCCTGCCGCGTGCGGTGAAGGCGCTGCTGGAGCGTTTTCCGGCTTCCAGCCTGCAGGACGGCGACGTGCTGATCACCAACGACCCGTGGTTGTGCGCCGGCCACCTGTTCGACATCGCGATCGTCACCCCCGTGTTCCTGGACGGCCGCGTGGTCGGCCTGCTGGGCACGGTGGGGCACGTGTCCGACATCGGTGGCACCAAGGATTCGCTGCGGGCGCGCGAAATCTATGAAGAGGGCCTGCAGATCCCGCCGATGAAACTCGTCGAGGCCGGCCGCATCAACGAGACGCTGGTGGCGCTACTGCGCCAGAACGTGCGCAACGGCGAGCAGGTGCTGGGTGACATCCACTCCTTCGTCACCGCTAATGCCATGGGCGGAGAGCGCCTGGTCGCCTTCATGCGCGACTACGGCATGCAGGATCTCGCTGCGCTGGCCGAGGTGGTGCAGTCGCGCTCGGAGCGTGCCATGCGCGAGGCGATCACCCAGGTTCCGGACGGCGTGTACGAGTCGGTCATGTGGAGCAACCCGCTCGGAACGCCGATGCGCTTTCCGGTGCGCATCACGGTGGCGGGTGACGGCATCGAGATCGATTTCGAGGGCGCGCCGCCGCAACTGGCCCAGGGCGGCCTGAACTCCACCCTGAACTACACCGAGGCCCACGCGACCTACCCGCTCAAGTGCATGTTGACGCCCGGCGTGCGCGGCAACGCGGGCTGTTACCGCCCCTTCACCGTGAAGGCACCCAAGGGGTCGATCCTCAACTGCGAATATCCTGCATCGGTCGCCATCCGCACGCGCACCGGCTGGTACATCGCGCCCAACATCTTCCAGGCGCTGGCCACGGCTGCGCCGGCCCAGGTGCAGGCCTTCACCGGCCTGCCGGTGGCGATGACGGTGTATGGGCAGGACGCAGGCGGCGCCACCTACTCGGACATGCTCTTCAGCGGCGGTGGGCAGGGCGCCAATGCCGGGTCCGACGGCAAGTCGGGTCTGCTCTATCCGACGTCGGCGGCCAATACCTCGATCGAGATGATCGAGACACGGGCGCCGATCGTGGTGATGGAGAAGGCGTTCGTGGTCGATTCGGGCGGCGCCGGGCGGTTCCGCGGCGGCATGGCGCAACGGGTGCGGCTGCGCAAGCGCGACGAGGATGCGCTGCCGATGCTGGTATCGGTGTACCCCGAGGGGGTGGGCCTGCATATTGCTGGCTTGCACGGTGGGCAGCCGGGTATGACCGCGCGCGGCGTGGTGCAGGATGTGAGCGCTCAGGTGGTGCACGACTGTGGTGCGGGTGAACTGGTCACCCTGTCGCGCACCGACCAGTTTGTGGAGTTGACGTTGGCCGGTGGGTCGGGTTACGGCGACCCGCGAACGCGGTCTGCGTCGGATGTCGCGCATGATGTGGCCATGGGCTGGATCACGCCCGCGGGCGCGGCACGCGATTACGGGCACACCGACGCTGCCACGCCGATGGAAGGCGCACGCGTCGCTGCGACGCAGACGCTGGCGGCATCCTGAT
>JANOUM010000530.1:0-5067 GCA_031416855.1 Rhodoferax sp.
AACAGGTGCGGGTTCACCAGGCGCTGACCCGTGATGCGGTCGCGCTCTGCCGGGTCGGGGCTGCGCGCGCGCAACCACAAGGCCGGTAGCGGCGTGTCGCCGCGGTGGTCGCGCAAAACCGCGATGGGTGCGCTGCCAGCAGCGTCCAGGATCCGAATCTCAGGCATTGCCCGCACTCCCTTTTGTTGCTGAAAACCTTGCACTGCCAGTTGGCCTGCACGAGTGTCGTGTGCACTGCGCGACCGGACAAACGAAGAATTTCGCGTTACAGAAGTAGTGAAACTAATGCCTGTTTGATGTGGCGTCAATGCCTGGACAAAGGCCTATCGATGCGCTCGGTAGCGATATTGAATGCATTCAATCGCTAGAATTTGGCCGACTGATTGCCGCATCGACACGCTGCGTTTCATTCGTCTGCCAGGAGCCCCATGCCTTCCATCTCCCCTGCTTCTGGCGGCACCACGCCCCGCTACCTCGCCATCGCCGCCGACCTAAAGCAGGCGATCCTGAGCGGCCAGTTGGCGCCGGGCGAAAAGCTGGCGCCGCACCGGGTGATGGCCAAACGGCTCGGCGTGACCACCGGCACGGTGAGTCGCGCCTACACCACGCTTCAGCGCCAGGGACTGGCCAGTGCCCGGGTGGGCGACGGCACCTATGTGCGCAACCTCGACACCAGCGCCGAAGATGCCGACGCCGGGCCTGCGGCATCGCAGATCGACCTGGCGCACAACATCGCAATCCCCACCGGCGAGGCCCAGGCACTGCAGCGTGCGATGGCGGCGCTGGCGCAGGACCCGCAGCAGTTGGCCCGGGTGCTGAAATACCAGCCAGAGACTGGTGCCACCCACCACCGCATGGCCGGTGCGGCCTGGCTCAAACGCTTCGGCACCAGCGGCGCCTGGGGCCGGGTAATGGTCACCCACGGTGCGCAGCACGCCCTGGCCGGCGTGCTGCGCACCATCGCCCACCCGGGCGACACGCTGCTGACCGAACCGCTGAGTTACCCCGGCATGCTGGCGCTGGCGCGCTCGATGCGGCTGCAGGTGGTGGGTTTGGAGATGGACGCGCAGGGCCTGCTGCCCGACGCGCTGGAGCGCGCAGCACAGACCTTCAACACCAAGCTGCTGTTCTGTTCGCCCACGCTGCACAACCCCACCAGCAGCACCATGGGCATGGAACGACGCGAAGCGATTGCCGCCGTGGTGCGCCGGCGTGGCCTGCTGCTGATGGAGGACGTGGTGCATGCGGCTGCGCTGGAACGCCCCCCGCCGGCAATCTCCACGCTGGTGCCGAACCAGTCGTTCCTGATGTCGAGCTTCAGCAAGGTGATGGCGCCGGGCCTGCGTGTGGGGTACCTCGAAGCGTCGGCCCAGTGGCTGGACAAGGTCGCCGGCAGCATCCGGGCCGACTGCTGGATGGTGGCGCCCCTGATGCCGGAGATCGCCACGCGCTGGCTGGAGACCGGTGAGGCCGAGACGCTGATCGCGCTGCAGCGCCAGCACATTGCTGAACGTCTGGCGATCGCGCGGCACAGCCTGAGCGGTGTTGGGATGCGCTGGGCCGCCGACTACCCGCACATCTGGCTGCCGCTGCCCGAACCCTGGCGCGCCGACCAGTACGCCGCCACGCTGCGACAGGCCGGCGTGCTGGTGCGCACCATGGACCACTTCGCTGTCGGGCGCAGCCCCGCGCCGCACGCCGTGCGCATCAGCCTGAACGCGGCGGCCTCGCCGGAACAACTGCGCAGCGGGCTGCAGACGGTGGTGGCGGTGCTAAACAATCCGCCGGCAGCGGCGATGGATCCCTGAGGTCCCGGCTGCGCCGCCCGGCAGGCGCATGCTGCACAAGCAGGTGGGGCGGCTCGGCACACACGCCATCGGCGCGGCCCTCGACGGGGGCCTCGCCCAAGGTATCTTGGGAGTCAATCGTCGAATAGCCCAGTGACGGTTCCGCCGGACTGGGGCGCACACGTGGTGTTACGGATCGCCGCCATAGAGCCACCGAAGTTCGGTCTATTGGAGCCAGTCGCAGGTCGTCCATGGCAGTACGCATGCTGGGTGTCACCTTGGGCGCATCCGCCCTTTTGAACTCCACACCAATGCGCTGTTGGCCGCGCAACATGAACAGATCGAGCTCCGCGCCCTGGTGCGTAGCCCAGAAAAAGGCCTCGTCAGGTTTCGCCATCCGCAGTACCTGCTCCAGGGCAAAACCCTCCCAACTCGCGCCCGAGTGCGGGTGGGTGACCAAGTCGGCGACGGACTTGACACCCATGAGCGCGTGCAGCAAGCCGCTATCGCGGAAAAATATCTTGGGCGCCTTGACCTGCCGCTTGGCGACGTTTTCATGCCAAGGCTGAAGTTGGCGGACCATGCAGGTGTGCGTGAGGATGTCCAGATATTTGCGCACGGTCGGTTGCGACACGCCCAAGGACTGCACAAACGGTGCCGAATTCCAAATCTGCGCGTGGTAATGCGCAAACATGTTCCAGAAGCGCAGCATGGTCGGTGGCGCAATGTCGATGCCCAACTGCCGCAAGTCCTGCTCGACATAACGATTGATGGCATCGTTGCGCCAGTCAGTGCTGTCGGTGACGTCGCGCGCGCGAAACGAGCGCGGGTACCCTCCGCGCAACCACAAGGCTTACTGGCCAGCGACGCCGACCTCGTCAAGGTTGAATCCCGTAACCTCGATCACCTCGACGCGGCCCAGCAATGATGAAAGCCATATTCCGGACCACCATCCGACCGTGACCGATGCTACGAACCCGTGTACCCGGCCTCCCGCTGATGGCGCAGTGCCAGCACCACGATGCAGTCGATATGCGTCAAAAACCGGTAGAGCGCCAGGTAACCGGTTCGTCCCCGCGAAATCACCAACTCGCGCTGCCCAAAGTGAACCTTGCGGCCGATCTCGGGGTGCTGCACCAGAATCTCCAGTGCGTCAAAAACCAGTACGGCGGTATCTTGTGCAGCCTGCGGGTCGGTCTCCAGCAAGAAATCGCTGAGCCTCTCCAGATCCACAAGCGCGTGCTCGGTGTAAACCAGCTCAGTCATCCGCCGCGGCCATTGGCTTGGCCGCATCCAGCCTCAGCACCCGCGGCCGGCGCGCCTTGCCTCCCGCTACGCGAGCCAACACATAGGCTTTGACATCTGCGCCGCCAAAGACGGCATTGGTGCGCAAGGTGTCCCTGTAGGACGCCTCACCATCGGCATAAAACTGCTGGCGCACCAGCGCATCTTCCATGGCGGCTTGCAAGGTGTCCACCATCAACGCATGGGCGGTTTTACCCTCGAACGCAGCGACTTTGGCAATGTTTGCCTTCAAGGCATCGGGCAGCTTGAGCGAAGTGGTGGCAGACATCAGGCCCTCCAAAAGGTGGCACGATAGTAACACCGCGGGTTGTCCAAAACAAGCAGTGGATTCAGTCGGCCTGCAGCCTTTGTTCTGCATGCATTGGCCACCAAAATGCGCGAGCCCACGTTGGCACCGCCCGATGTCAGCCGCCATCGCCCGCGCCCCAGCGTAGGCTTCGCCGCATCTTGGTTGCGAGGCCTTTGCAATCGACGGGGGTGTAGGCACGCACCGGTGATGCCAGCGTCGACGCGACAAAATCACCACTCTCGGCCTTTGGCTATACCGAAACTTCAGCCGCGCAGTTCATGGCGCGACGATGACGAGACGATGACGAGACGGGGGAAGTAGCTCCTGTAAGGGGCGGGATCGCGGGTAAGCACACGCAGGTTTGCCACTGCCGCGTGCGCGCCGATGTAAAAGTCTGGAATGGGTTTGTGTTTCGACCCACCTCTGCGGCGATATTGAGCGAAGGCTGAGGCGGCCAACGATGCGCACGCCCAAGGAAGAGCGCTGCGCAGGGTGTCGTAAACGTCGAGCAGCGCATCCAGAGCATCGACGCTCGGTCCGGGAACCAATAACTCGGTGTAGATGATCAGGTTTACGTGCAGAGGGGACCGTTCACTACACGTTTGAAGTTGCTCAACCGCCCACTCGCGCCAAGGACTTGCGTCGTCGATGCAGTCAACCCAGATGTTGGTATCGACCAGCGTCCCGGCGCTGCCATCGTAGTTCGCGAGACTAGCGGCGGCCACGGCGTGACGTGGCTGGGGCGACCTCATCGCCACGAAGGAAAGTCATGATCTCGTCAGCCCCGAGTTGCTTGAACTCCGGGCTCAGACTACCTCGGACGCGGGCCGCAGCAGCGCGCAGCTTCGCGCGCCGGTCAATCTTCGCCCCAGTTCCAACGGGCGTGATCACGATTTTGCTGCCTTCCAGGCTGAAAGAAACCTCACTGCCGGACACCACACCTGCCGCGACGCGGATGTGTTTGGGGATGGTGACTTGCCCCTTTTCTGTGATTTGCATGGTGTATCCAAAAGTAGGAATTCAATGTAGGAATACTACCTCGGCAATGCTAGAGGCACAACAGCGTGATCACGCAGTGCGGGCCGTGCGCCCCGTGGGCCCTGGCCTTGCAGGAATGGCGGCCCGCTACAACACCAGCTTGGGCACCACCGGCTGCATCGCCTCGCGCGCCAGGCGCACCGGGAACTTGGCCCGGATCGCATCGTCCACCGCCGTCGGGATGTGGCGGGGGTAGTGCGTGGCCAGGATGGTGTCCACCTTGCGCGCCGCGCGGTCGACGATGTCGCGCATACCGGCCTCGGTCCACTGGTTGGGGCTGGAACGGTCGCCCACGGTCGGGTACAGGTAATCCTTCTGCATCAGCTTGAGCGTCTGGTCGGAGCCCAGGTAATGGCCTGGGCCTTCCAGGCAGACCTTGCGCATGGTGTCGAGCGAGATCGATTCATCGTCCACCTCGATGCGGCGGATGGTGCGCTGCACGGTGCCGATGATGTCGTTGTCGATCAGCAGGCTCTCGAGCGAAAAACCCATCAGGCTGGCCATCATTCCGGCCGATTCGTAGATCAGGTTGGCGCCGCTGTTGCCCACCAGGGCGTGGTTGTAGGCGCGCTCCGAGCCGCACTGTGCGCCTGCTCCGGGCTGCCGCCCGACATCGCGCCGGTGCGCAGGTCGGACACAAAACACCAG
>JANOUM010000531.1:0-3313 GCA_031416855.1 Rhodoferax sp.
GTCCACGCAGTTGTATGTCGCAGACCATCCAGAGAAGTTTCTGATTGGATACGTGGCGACAGAGTTGACGCACTGGTTGCAGCGAGTGGCCCCTGAGGAGTCTGACAAGTTCGTCATGATGGCCGCCATGAACATGGTCAATTGCATCGCGTTCGTAGACCTCCCAGACGGTCGGCAAGCCGCGGTTCGTTGACTGACAGGAGCGACAATATGGGATCCATTCGTTGTGAAGAGTGCGGCGCGGAAACGCCCGGATACGATACTGTCAGCTACGGATCCATCGACAGTGGCTACCGCCAGTTGTGTACGCGATGCTTCAATATCGATGTCGCAGACCGAATCGGTTTGAATGACTTTGAGAATGTCCGGCTCGAGCCTGTGGGTCTCACGGACTCAGCTGGGAAATCGCACCAGTTTCATTTCCGTACCCGATTGACTGGGCAGCACATTTCTCTGGAGGCCTTCGAGCTCGATGAGGAGGCCCCTGCGGGTTACCAGTTCCAGATCCTCGCGGACCCCGAGGAGGACGTCTTCGAAGTCCTCGCGCGAATGGTCGAGCGTATACGCCGGACACTTTCCAGGACCCATCTCGTGGACGAACGACATGGCATCCAGATTGCGGAGAAGACCGTGCGCGGTCACATCGACTGCGACTTGTCCGATGGGGACTACCGACCCCTCTTGGTGATCGACGGCCGGAAAGTCACCTGGGACGAAATGGGCAGAATGCTGATGGCGTTCGAGGGCTGGAACTTCAAAATGGAGTTGTTCGATCCCAGTGACGAGCCGTAGACTGCCCGGATGCAAGGAGCCATGGCGGGATCGGTGCGCTGCCCAGGCTCAACATAGGGAGAAGTGACTCACCCCACGAATATCCCCACGGCTGAAGCGTCCCAGCACGGTGGTGAGTCGTTCGCCGCTTCCTCAATGTCGGTGCTGTCTCGATCCAAAAGTCTGGACAGGTTTGCCCTAGGCACCAGCTGGCCTTGGCTGTTTGCGTTGAACCTGCCCTTGGGTGGACTGGTGCTTCTCGCGTGCCGTGCACTGCCCGATCTCGCCGGCACGGCGCAGCCGCTTGACCGGTTCAGCGTGGCGCTGAACGCCGCAGTCTTTGCATCGCTGGTGGTTGGCGCGGAAGTGTTGGTGGAGCAGCCGGTGTTGGCCGCCGCTCTGCTTGCCGCTGCGGCCATCAGCTTGGTGGCGCTGATCCGGCGAGAGATGCCCAGGGCTGCGCCCTTGATTCCGCTGGACCTTCTGCGCGCGGAGTCATTCCGCATTTCGGTGATGACCTCGGTCTGCTGCTTCGCAGGCATGACCATGGGCTTGTGGGCGCTGCCCTTTTACCTGCAGCACAGCCTCGGCCAGGACACCCTGATGACCGGGCTCTACATGACGCCCTGGCCACTGACCGTGGCTGTTGCCGCCCCGCTGTCCGGGTATCTCTCGAATCGCGTACCGACGGCAGGGCTTTGCGCCGCGGGAGGCACCTGTCTCGCGCTGGGGCTCGCCGCTGCCTCACTCTGGCCGCTGCACGGTAGCGCCTTGCCGCTGGTGCCGCTCACCATGCTGTGTGGTCTGGGCTTCGGCCTCTTTCAAGTGCCCAACAACCGCAACATGTTCCTCTCTGCGCCACGCGAAAGAGCGGGCGCCGCGGGCGGCATGCAGGGCCCCGCCCGGCTGGCAGGCCAGACCGCAGGTGGGGTCGTCATGAGTCTGCTGTTCACCGTCGCATCCGTCGAATCAGCACCCAGAGTCGGTCTCGGGATCGGGGCGGTGCTGACCTTGGCGGCAGGGCTCGTGAGCGTGTTGCGGGTCAAGTCATCGAGGGAGACCGGTGCACGATGAGCCCGCACCCTGCGCAAGATTCGCATATTCCCTATGAGGCGTGATTACGGAAACCAAGAAAATTTGCCTTTGTTGGAGAACCCAACAGGCAGTCGTTAGACAACCCAACAACCGGCCATTGCCGATTGGACTTGGCATCATGATGTTTTAGGCGACATTTCATCCTTTCTTCACGAAGTTTCGTGAAGGTCTACAATGACAAGATGAACGTTACGTTTCAACTTGATGATGAGCTTTTAAAGCGGGCCAAGCTCGTCGCGACCGGACGCGACACGTCGGTGGCACAGCTCGTGCGCGAGGGTTTAGAGCAGCAAGTCGCTTTTGGTGCCCCGATGCAGCGCCCAGGGGTGCATGGTGCGTATGAGACGCTTGTCGGATACGCGCTTGGGGAAATTCCTCGGGGCGTTGTAATGGAAGAGCTTGGGCTGGACCACTATCGGGAATTGCTTTCCCTGCTTGGTGCTTCCGGACTTCCGATGCCAACCGTATCGGCCGCAACCCGTGCGGAGATGGTGGCCGGCCTGATTGACACTTTAAAGGCCGCCGGCGCTTTGTCCGAAGACGGCAAGCAAATTCGTTCGTCGGCTGGGCTCCGCAAATGACTCCTGCCCAGCCAATCCAGATATTCATCCCGGATGCCGGTCCTCTTATCTCGCTTGCGATCGCCGACGAACTGGATCTCCTACTGCGGGTGGCAGATGATGTACGGCTGATCATCACCGACCACGTGATTTGGGAGGTGACTCGGCGTGACGATCTTCCTGACACGCACCGCATCAGGGCCTTCTTGGAGTCCAATGTCAAGCGCGTTGAGGTGATGGAGACTTCGGTTGGGGTTATGGCCAGAAATACGATGCAATCGGCCGAAGGCGAAGAGACCATCAGGCGGATGAAGAACCTGGGCGAACTCTCTATTTCCAGCGCCTTGATCGATATGAGACGGCGCGCACCGGGTCCTGCGACGCTCGTGCTGATCGAGGATGAATGGTTTGGCAGCCATGCCAGCCGGGAGGGCAATGCCCATCTGATTTCCACCAGCGCCTGGCTGGATGGCCTGGAGCAGATCGGCGTGATCGATTCAGCTGCGAAAGTTCGAAGGAAGATTCACGAGGGTCGGTCGAACTTTCGTGTGGAATTTCGTATTAATGACCCTGCTCCAAAGATCGTAGGTGGGACCGAATGGCGGTCTAAGTTCAAGCCCTGACATGGGAACGGGACCGCCCGTTTATCTTTGCGAAGACGTAACTACTCAGCCCTGTTTTAGGCAGATATAGTAGATTCAGCCCAAGCTTGCCTGAGGCGGTGCGCCCTTGAATGCGGCGACGATGGACTCGAAGATGTTGGCACCTTGCTTGTGCAGGGTTGCGCAGTAGGACCGGATGACGCAATAGTTTTGTGCACCTCGCAGCGTTCGAAAGCAGCCCGAGACTTTTTGCTTCACCTTGGGCATGCGCACGGTCTGCTCGGC
>JANOUM010000532.1:0-2993 GCA_031416855.1 Rhodoferax sp.
CTTGAGTGCAGCCACATCGGTGGCAGGCACCCGGGTGATCAGGTCGAGCTGGCCGGCCTTGAGCTGGGCCACGCGCGCTGCGTCGTTGGCGATCTCCTTGCGCACGTGGCGTGCCCAGGGCTCCTTGGGGCCCCAGTAGGCGTCGTTGCGCACCAGCACCAGGTCACCCTTGGGCTGCCACGACACGTATTTATAGGGGCCAGTGCCAACGGCAGCCTTGCCGGAATTGAAGGCCTCGTTCGCGGATTTCTTGGTCAGGCCGGCGGCGGCCTTGGACGACACGATGAACAGGCGGATGAAGTCGTTGGGCAGTGTCGGTGCAGCCCCATCGGTGATGACATGCAACGTATAGGGATCGATGATCCTGGTTTCCTTGACGCGGCGCACATAAATCGTGGTCGGATTGGGCCCGGCCACCATCGGGATGCGCTCGATGGAGAACTTGACGTCCTGCGCGGTAAAGTCCGAACCGTCATGGAACTTGACGCCCCGGCGCAGCTTGAATTCCCAGGTGTTGTCGTTGACAACCTTCCAGCTCTCGGCCAGACGCGGCTCCAGTTCCAGCCCATCACCCGACCAGACCAGGGTGTCGAACACATGTTTGAGCGCCTCGGCGTGCGAACCGGTGGCAGTGAAATGGGGATCGATGGAGTCCGGGCCGCCACGCACACCAATGGTGAGTGTCTGTGCAACCGCCGTAGTGACCAGTGCTGTGGCGCACAGCACACCCGCGAAGTAA
The DNA here is from genome assembly GCA_031416855.1 of Rhodoferax sp. Taxonomy (GTDB): domain Bacteria; phylum Pseudomonadota; class Gammaproteobacteria; order Burkholderiales; family Burkholderiaceae_C; genus CAISIP01. The sequence continues at coordinate 740 of JANOUM010000532.1, forward strand.
GAGCGCATGTTGAATCTCCATAAGCCGGCGCAACGCAAACCGTTGTCCTTGCAGGCTGGAATTTAATGCCGCCAGGGATGCGCAGTCAATACCTTTTGGAACTAATTTTTGTTTAGCAGTTTGTGCAGGCATGCTTTTTAGTACCCAATGGAACATCATGCTTGTGCGAAATAAATAAATTCGTACGAACCGGTTCTCAATGGAACCGAAAATTGGTAGCATCCACGCTTCAATCGCAGAGACAGTACGCTTTGGAACTAAATTCCGACATTCCGGACAAGCTCTCCGACCCGATGACCGCCGGCATCGGCGCCGAGTTGCTGGGCCGCCATCGCCTGGACGCATTCACCCACGCCCGGTTATGGCGCAACCCGTGCGGTTTTTCGGCCCGCTTCAATTACCTGGGCCTGCGCTACAACACGCCGCTGTACGGCTGGGTCGAGGAGCGCTTCGGGCTGTCGCGCGCTGAATTTGTGGTGATCTACAGCCTGGGCCTGTACGAGGGCGTGACCGCGAGCGAAATCGCGGCATCCACCGCGTTCCCGAAAAACACTCTGAGCCGGGCCGTCAACCGGCTCGCAAAGCTCGGCCTGATCCAGCGCAGCGAAGGCGAGAACGACCGCCGCCAACAAAACCTCACGCTCACGCCTGCCGGGCGCTCCGTGCTCGACGAAGCGCTGCCGCGTTTCGTGGCGCTGGAGGCCGAGATGCTGGCGCCACTGAGCCTGGTCGAGCAGGAGACCCTGTCCGCGTTGATGGCCAAGGTGGTGCTGGCCATGTTCGACAGTTCCGCCGGCGGGCAGGCCGTGAACATTTCATCCACCGAAACCTGAGGGAACAAACCATGCGCATTGCCGACATGAACTGGATGCAGGTCGAACAACACGTCAAGCGGGATCAGCGCGCGGTGCTGCCGATAGGCTCGACCGAACAACACGGCCTGTTGAGCCTGTGCGTGGACGTGATCCTGTCCGAACGCGTGTCCATCGACGCCGCGGAACCGGTCGGGGTGCCGGTGTTCCCGGTCATCAACTACGGCTTCACGCCGAGTTTTGTGGACTACCCCGGCACGGTGACACTGAGGCTGTCGACCTTGTGCGCCCTGGTGGTTGACGTGCTCGACAGCATGGTGCGTAGCGGTTTCCGCCAGATCCTGATCGTCAACGGGCACGGCGGCAACTCGCCCGCCCACGGCGCCATCCTGGAATGGCTCGACCGCAACCGCGGGGTGCAGGTGAAGTGGCACAACTGGTGGAATGCCCCCAAGACCATGGCCAAGGTGAATGCCATCGACCCGGTGGCATCACACGCGTCCTGGATGGAGAACTTTCCCTGGACCCGCCTGGCGGGGGTGGAGATGCCCACCGAGCGCAAGCCGATGATCGACCTGGTGCGTTACCAGCGCATCGATCCGGGCGCCAAGAAGCTGCTTATTGGCGACGGCAATTTCGGCGGCCATTACCAGCGCCCCGACGCCGAGCTGATGGTGCTGTGGGAGGTGGCGGTGGCCGAAACGCGCAGCCTGATCACCTCCGACTGGACCTAGGATCCCGCGCGCATGCTCGCCTTCGTCCTCCAGCGCCTGATGCAAGCCGCGGTCGTGATGCTCGTCATCTCGGCCATGGTGTTCGTCGGCGTATACGCGGTGGGCAACCCGATCGACGTAATGATCGCGCCGGATGTCACGCAGGAGATCCGCCTGGCGACGATACGCGCCTACGGTTTCGACCAACCCCTGTGGAAGCAATACGCGATTTTCCTGGAGCGACTGGCCACGGGCGATTTCGGCCGCTCCTTCGTCTACAACATGCCGGTGCTGGGCCTGATCATCTCGCGCCTGCCGGCCACACTGGAAATCACGCTGGCCGCGGTGCTGGGTGCCACGCTGCTGGGCGTGCCCTTGGGCATGTACGCTGGCTACGCGCCCGACAGCCGTGTATCCAAGACCATCATGGCGGTGTCGGTGCTCGGGTTTTCCGTGCCGACCTTCTGGATCGGCCTGATCCTGATCTTCACATTTGCCGTCAGCCTGGGGGTGCTGCCGGCGGGTGGGCGGGGCGACGTGGTCACGGTGTTGGGGGTCGACTGGAGCTTCCTGACCGCCAACGGCCTCAAGCACATGCTGCTGCCGTCAGTCAACCTGGCGTTGTTCAAGATGGCGCTGATGATCCGGCTGGCACGCGCCGGCACGCGCGAGGTGATGCTGACCGACATGGTGCGTTTTGCGCGCGCCGCTGGCGAAAGCGAATGGACC
>JANOUM010000533.1:0-12035 GCA_031416855.1 Rhodoferax sp.
CGCCAGCCAGTTGGCACGAGGCCTGGTGTCGTGCCCGATGTGTGCGGACACCCGGGTCAGCAAGAAGCTAAGTGCCCCCCGGCTCAACCTGGGGCACGGGCGCGCACCCGATGCGCCGGCGCACGACGTCTTGGCCACCAACCCCGAAACCGAAGTCCAACTGGCCTGGATGGCGCTGGCGCGCAGGGTGCTGGCCAATACCGATGATGTCGGCGCCCGCTTCGCCGAGGAAGCGCGCCGCATCCACTACGGCGAGACGCCACAACGCGGCATCCGCGGCAAGGCCTCGGCGGCCGAGACCGAGTCCTTGCTGGACGAAGGCATTGCCGTGATGCAACTGTCGCTGCCCGACGCTCTCAAGGGACAGCTGCAATAAGGCCGGCTGGCAGTGGTGCGGACTCAAGTCGTGAACTGCAGCGCGGCCAGCCGCGCATAGACACCGCCTTGCGCGACCAGCGCGGCATGGGTGCCTTGCTCGACGATCCGGGCCTGGTCCAGCACGATGATGCGGTCGGCCCGTTGGACGGTGGCCAGCCGGTGCGCGATGACGAGGGTGGTGCGGTCGCGCATCGCCGACTCCAATGCCGCCTGCACCATGCGTTCGCTCTCGGCGTCCAGCGCGCTGGTGGCCTCGTCGAGCAGCAGCAGCGGGGGGTTCTTGAGCATCGCGCGCGCAATGGCGATGCGCTGGCGCTGGCCGCCGCTCAGGCGCACGCCGCGTTCGCCCAGGAAGGTGTTGTAGCCTTCTGGCAGCTTGCCGATGAACTCGTCCGCAAACGCCGCCTGCGCCGCCATGCGCACCGCGTCATCGCTCGCGTCGGGCTTGCCGTAGCGGATGTTCTCCAGCGCGCTGGTGGAAAAGATCACCGCATCCTGGGGCACGATGCCAATCTGGTGGCGCAAGTCGTTCAGTGCCATGTCGCCGATCGGCGTGTCGCCCAGCAGGATTCGGCCCTGCTGCGGGTCATAAAAGCGCAGCATCAGCTGGAACACCGTGCTCTTGCCGGCACCGCTGGCTCCGACCAGGGCCACCGTCTCGCCGGGTGCCACCTGCAGGTCGAAACCATGCAGTGCATCCTGCAGCGGCCGCGATGGGTAGTGGAAGGTCACCCCCTCGAAGCGCACCGCCGTGCCCGCCGCCGGTTGCACGCTGTGTACCGGACGGGCGGGTGAGCGGATGGGTGACGCAGTGTCGAGCAGCTCCATCAGCCGCTCGGTCGCCCCAGCAGCGCGCAGCAGGTCGCCATAGACCTCGCCCAGTACCGCAAACGCGCTTGCCAGGATGATCACGTACACCACCGTCTGCCCCAGGTGCCCGGCCGTGATGCGCCCGGCCATCACCGCCTGCGTGCCCTGGTACAGGCCCCACAGCAGAGCCGCCGAGGTGGCGATGATGATGAAACCCACCAGCAGCGAGCGCGCCCGCGTGCGGCGGATGGCCACGTTGAACGCGTTGGTGGTGGATTCGTTGAAGCGCCGCGCCTCGCGTGCCTCGGCGGTGTAGCTCTGCACCACCGGAATCGCGTTGAGCACTTCGGCGGCGATGGCGCTGGAGTCGGCCACCCGGTCCTGGCTGGCGCGCGAGAGCTTGCGCACGCGCCGCCCGAACACCAGGCTGGGCACGACAATCAGCGCCAGCAGCACCAGCACCTGCAGCATCACATACGGATTGGTCCACACCAGCATCGCCAGCGCGCCGACACCCATTACGCTGTTGCGCAGGCCCATGCTCAACGACGATCCGACGACGGTCTGCACCAGCGTGGTGTCGACCGTGAGGCGGCTCAGCACCTCGCCGGTCTGGGTGGTCTCGAAGAACTCCGGGCTCTGGCGCAGCACGTGGGCGTACACCGCGTTGCGCAGGTCGGCCGTCACACGTTCGCCCAGCCAGCTCACCATGTAAAAGCGCAGGGCCGAGAACAGCCCCAAGGCCACCGCCACCGCGAACAGCTCCATGAAATGCGAACGCAAGGCCATCACTTGGCTGCCCTTGTCCGCGCTGGCCAGTGCCGCCGCCGGCACACCACCCATCAAACCGCCGTCGATCAGGCTGCGCAAAGCGATCGGGAATACCAGGGTGCTGACCGCCGCCAGCACAAGGAAGACGATCGCCAGTGCGATGCGTGCGCGGTAGGGGCGCAAAAATGGCACCAGCCCCGACAGCGACCGGGGTGTCTGGGCTTTGGCGCGTTCGGTGTTCAGGGTGGTCATCGGGCCGGGAATAACGTACGGCCCCCTAGCCTAACAGGACTGACCCCCCCCCGGGCATCAGAAGACTGCAGGCTGACGGGAAACCAACCCCATCGCATAATTGCGGGCCACATGTCACCTTCCGCCGCCGCCCACACGCCCGCGCTGACCACGCGCTCAAAGACCTCCTTCGGCGTGCTCGGCGCCCTCAGCACCTCGCACATGATCAACGACATGATGCAGTCGCTGATCCTGGCGATGTACCCGATCCTCAAGGGCGAGTTCCACCTGAGTTTCGGCCAGATCGGGCTTATCACGCTGACCTTCCAGCTCACGGCCTCGTTGCTGCAACCGTTCATCGGGCTGTACACCGACAAGCGGCCCACGCCGTATTCGCTGCCATTCGGCATGGCCAGCACCTTGTGCGGGCTGCTTTTGCTGGCCTATGCGCCGGACTTCGGCACCGTGCTGCTGGCCGCGGCTTTCGTGGGCATGGGCTCGGCCATCTTCCACCCCGAGTCCTCACGCATCGCGCGCCTTGCGTCGGGCGGGCAACATGGGCTGGCGCAATCGGTGTTCCAGGTCGGTGGCAACACCGGCAGCGCCATCGGCCCGCTGATCGCGGCGGCCGTGGTCGTGCCCTTCGGGCAACGCAGCGTGGCCTGGTTCGGCCTGGCAGCCTTGCTGGGCATCGTGCTGCTGCTGCAGGTGAGCCGCTGGTATGCCGCGCACCAGAAAGCCACGACAGCCGGTGCTGGCGCCGCGCACACGCGCAAGGCGATGGTGGCGCCGCCGTATCCGCGCAAGGTGGTGGCAGGCGCCATCGCCGTGTTGTTGGTGTTGATCTTCTCCAAGTATTTCTATGTGGCGGGCCTCAGCAGTTTTTACACCTTCTACCTGATCGAGAAGTTCGGCCTGTCGGTGCAAAGCGCGCAGGTGCACCTGTTCATCTTCCTGTTTGCCTCCGCCGTTGGCACGCTGCTGGGCGGACCCGTCGGCGACCGGATCGGGCGCAAACCTGTCATCTGGTTCTCGATCCTGGGTGTTGCGCCGTTCGCGCTGCTGTTGCCCCACGCCAACCTGTTCTGGACCACGACGCTCACCATCGTCATCGGGCTGATCCTGTCGTCCGCGTTCTCGGCGATCCTGGTCTACGCGCAGGAGCTTATGCCGGGGAAGGTGGGCACGGTGTCGGGGCTGTTCTTCGGGTTTGCGTTCGGCATGGGCGGGCTGGGTGCTGCCGTGCTGGGGATGCTGGCAGACCGGACGAGTATTGAGTTTGTGTTCCGGTCGATTGCCTGGTTGCCGTTGCTGGGGGTTGTAGCGGCGTTGTTGCCGAGGCAGCGGTAGGGGCGGGCCGGGGTCTCACCGACCGGGGTCAGGTCTTGCCTTTTGCCCTTCTCGTCGATGAATTCGTAGTTTGCCAATAGGGCAAAAGGCAAGACCTGACCCCTCGCGCGGCCGCTACAACACTAACGGCTTCGCATACCCGGTCATCTCCAGGTAGCCCCGGCCCACGTGGCGCTTGTTGCTGTCGAGCAGGTCGCACAGGCCTTCCCAATAAACCGCGCCGGTCGAGCTGCGGCTGTCGAGCTCCTGGTTGTCCAGCAGGGCGCGCAGCACGTAGTTGTCGGAAGGGGTGCGCACCAGCCATTCCACCGGATAGGTGGCCTGGGTCAGCGGGCTTTTCCAGCCGCGCACGGCCTGGAACGTCGCCTCGCCGCGGCTGAAGATGTAGGGTTTGCCGTCGGCCATACGCGGGTGGCGGAACGAACCGCCGTCCCACAGCGCAAAGCCGGCCTTGTCGCGGATACGAAAGGCCGTCAGTGCGCTGCCATCGAACAGGTTCATGCCGATCCAGTCCCAGCCCACGGCGGCCGGATGCAGCAGGCTGTTGCTCCATTCATGGTCGAGCCAGGCGGCGCCGCGGGCCGGCGTGAAGTCGGCATTGGCTGTACGCCCGCCCTCCCCGGTGACCGGGTAGCGCTGCCCCTGCACCGTGATCACGCCGTCCAGCGCCAATTGCGGCAGGCTGTAGTAGCTGCTCGACTGGCCCGCATCCGGCCCCTTGCGGGACAAGCCGGCGTCGCCCTGCAGCAGCAATTGCTGGGTCGGTGTGAAGGCCAGCTCGATTTTGAAGTCGTCGCCTGCAATGCGGGCCTGGTAGACACCGTTCGTGCGCACCAGCGACCAGTCTCGCAGCCGCAGTGCGGTGTCGGCTTCGCTTGCCGCCGCGACATCGAAGCCGGCCCGTGCGATGCGCTGGTCGTGCCAGAAACGGCGGCCCTGCACATCGGTGACCGCGGCATGGGCGAACAGCAACTGGCGCGCCGCAAAGCGCGACTGCATCTGTTGCGTGTTGTCCACCCGCGCCCGAAAAAACGTGATCTGGAAGCCGAAATCGCGCGCCTGCACGCCGCTGCCCGCACGCGTGTGGCCGGTGATGTACCACCACTCGATGTTGTGGTCCGGGTGGCTGCCGAGGTCGCGCGGGAACACCAGGGGCCTGTGAGCGGGAGCAGTGGCGGCGCCAGCTGGCGCGGCCGGCAGCAAACCAGCCCCCAGGGCCGACAACACCATGCGCCGACGCGCGCTGGTGTACCCGGCTGGCAACTCAGACATCGGCGGACGCGGCATGGTCACTCGCCCGCTGCAGCGACGGCCGGTCGCAGAAGTGCGCAAATTGCATGTTGTTATTGTGGCGGCAAGCCGACGCGCAAACATCCTGCGGTAAGCTTGCCCCTCCGCCAACAACAAGGTCTGCCGTGGACGCTGCCACCATCACTCCTCCCACCATCGACGCCATCCGCGCCAACCGCGCGCGCCTGGGCGACTTGATCGTCACGACCCCCGTCCGCCTGCTGCACGACGATGCACTCGACGCCGCGGTGGGAGCATCCACCAGAGTCTGGATCAAGGAGGAGCTGTTCCAGCGCACTGGCAGCTTCAAGCCGCGCGGTGCGTTGTCGGTGATGCTCGACCTCGACGCGGCAGCACTGCTGCGTGGCGTGACCGGCGTGTCGGCGGGCAACCATGCCATCTCGCTGGCGTATTGCGCACGCGTGCTTGGCACCACCGCCAAGGTCGTCATGCCGAAGAACGCGAATCCGTTCCGGGTCCAGGTCTGCCGGGAGCTGGGCGCGGAGGTCGAGCTGGTGGACAACGTGCACCAGGCGTTCGCGCGGGTGAAAGAGATCGAGGCCGCCGAGGGACGGGTGTTTGTCCATCCCTACGAAGGACCGAAGACCGCGCTGGGCACGGCCACGGTGGGCCTGGAGTTCATCGACCAGACGCGTGCCGCCGGCACCACGCTGGATGCCGTCATCGTCGCTTCGGGTGGCGGGGGCCTGTCGGCCGGCATGTCCTGCGCCATCAAGCAGATGAGCCCGTCGACCGCCGTATATGTCGTCGAGCCCGAGGGCGCCGACAGCCTGAGCCGCAGCATCCGTGCCGGGTCGCCGCAGGCCATCGACGCGGTGCGCACGATTGCCGATTCGCTCGGCGCGCCGCGCTGCGAGCCATACTCCTTCGCGCTCAACCAGCGGTTCGTGGACGAGGTGGTGCTCGTCACCGATGACCAGATCCGCGACGCCATGCGGCTGACCTTCCGCGTCGCCAAGCTGGTGGTGGAGCCGGCCGGTGCGGCGGCACTCGCGGCGCTGATGTTCCCGCTGCGCCAACGGCTTGAAGGCCAGGCCGTCGGGCTGGTCGTGTGTGGCGCGAACATCGACCCGCAGACCTATGCGGCGCAGTTGTTGCCCTGAGGCCCGCCATGACCGTGCCACCATCGGCGCAGCCGCACAATCCCCTGCACGGCCTGACGCTGGAGCGCATCGTCACCGAGTTGCAGGCGCATTACGGCTGGGCCGAACTCGGCGTGAGGATTCCGGTGCGGTGTTTCACCCAGGACCCGAGCGTGCCGTCGAGCCTCAAGTTTCTGCGCAAGACACCCTGGGCACGTGACAAAGTGGAGGGGCTGTACCTGTTCATGCTGCGCGACATGCGCCGCGGTTGACTGCACTCGTTCGGGGTCGACCCGCCAGAACCGACGGCTCCACTGCCAACGCCAGTGGACAAGTACAAAAGCAAACACGCCGATGACGGCATGCCGCTGCACATCGGCAGGGTTACAGGGTCCTCAACCCATAACGCCGCCGCACCGAGCCAGCCAGCCAGTTCAGCGCCATCGACACCAAAAAGATGAACACAATGTAGATCGCTGCCGTAGCGGTGAGGATCTCGATTGGTTCGTACCACTTGTTCACCAGTTTTTGCGACTGGAACATCAAATCCGGCACGGCGATGACGGACACCAGGGCGGACGACTTGACGATGACGGTGAACTGGTTGCCGATGGAGGGTGCGGCGTCCAGCAGCACCTGGGGCAGCGTGATACGCGCAAAGGCATGGCGTGGCGACATACCCAGTGAACTGGCTGCTTCGAGGTGGCCTTTGGGGATCGCCTCGATGGCCCCGCGGAAGGTCTCGGCCAAATAACCGGCGGACTGCACCGCCAGCGCCACACAGGCAGCACCGAAGAAGGTGTTGGGCCAGCCAAACAGCTCGGGCCACACGTAGTTCACCCACAACAACTGCACCAGGATGGGTGTGGCGCGGAAGAACTCGATCAGCAGCACGGCGACCGGCTTCAGTGGGCGCACATACATGCGGACCAGGCACAACATAAGCCCGACCACGATGGCCCAGAAGAAGGAAATGGCGCAGATTTGCAGCGTGGTCTGGAAGCCCGACAGCAAAACCTCGCGCTGGTTCCAGACCAGCCGTTCCCAATTGTTCATGCAAACACCTTGGCGCGCCAGCGGCCGGAGAGCAGTTGCAACAGATAGGCCGCAGCGCACACCACGGCGAAATAGGTCACGGCGGCACCGGTGTACAGCGGCATCGGCCGCATCTCCTGCGCCGACACCATCGACACCTGGTACATCAGGTCGGGCACGGCTATCAGCGACACGATGCTGGTGGCCTTGAACAGCGATATGAACTGGTTCACCGACTCGGGCAACATGCGCCGCACCACCTGTGGCAGGATCAGCCGCCACATGATCAGCCGCTCGGACATACCCAGGCCGCGCCCAGCCTCGATCTGCCCGCGCGGCACGGCTTCGATGCCGGCCCTGAAGGTTTCGGCAAAGTAGCCACTGTAGACAAACGCGAGCGCAATCACGGCCGACACAAACGGGTTGAACTCCAGCCGCCGGCCAACCAGCGCGCCCAGCAGCAGCGGCAATACAAAATGCACCCACACCACCATGATGTAGTCGGGCGAGTTGCGCGATATCTCTACATGCAGCGTTCCAGCCCAGCGCACCGGGCGGTAACGGTTCACGCGCATCAGGGCTGCTGCCAGGCCACCGGCGAGGGCCAGAAAAGCCGCGCAGGTGAAAACGCCCAGACTCATGCTGAGGCCTTTGAAGAGTATGAAGCGGTACTCCCAGAACAGGGAGAGATCGAGCGATTCGCGCAGTGATTCGGACATGGCGGTCAGCGGCGGCTCTCAGCGCTGGCGCAGCGATTTGTTGAGGAACTGCTGCAGCCGCTCTGACTCCGGTGCGTTGAAAATCTGCGCCGGTGCGCCCTGCTCCTCGATCAGCCCATTGTGCAGGAACATGACATGGTCAGACACTTCGCGCGCGAACGCCATCTCATGTGTCACCACAATCATGGTGGTGCCGTCGCGCGCCAGGTCGCGCATCACCGCCAGCACCTCGTCGGTCAACTCCGGATCAAGCGACGATGTGGCCTCGTCAAACAGCATCACCTTGGGTTGCATTGCCAGCGCGCGCGCAATCGCCACCCGTTGTTGCTGCCCGCCTGAGAGCCGTGCCGGATACACATGGGCCTTGTCGGACAGGTGCACGCGCTCCAGCGCCGCATGGCCTGCCGCGAGGGCCTCCTGGCGACCCATGCCGCGTACGTGGCGCGGTGCTTCGACCACGTTTTGCAGCGCCGTCATGTGTGGCCACAGGTTGAATTGCTGGAACACCATGCCCAGGTCGCGCCGGATACGGTTGATTTCCGCCAGCGAGCGGGGTTTGCCCGGGTGATTGGGTTGCGCCTCCCGGTAACACAGCGACTGGCCTTCGATCAGCACATCACCGCTGGTAGGTGTCTCCAGGTGGTTGATACAGCGCAGCAGCGTGCTTTTGCCCGAGCCGCTGGCACCTACCATGCTGACCACGGAGCCACGCTGCACGTCGAACGACACGCCCCGGAGCACCTCCAGCGCGCCAAACTTCTTGTGCAGGTCGATAACCCGGATGCTGGGTGTAGCTTCCGTCATGGTGTTGACGGCCAACGCGGCAGAACGCAATGCAGGCCCTCAGGTCGTGGTACCAAGAATATCGACATGGTGTTTTAGCAGGCGGTCAGTTTCGCCGTTGACCCGAACGAAAGTGGCCCAGAAGTCGAGGAAGTTCTTCCATTCCAGGTCGCCGTAGCGCACGGCCCAGCTGCTGGGGCGCTTGTCGAGCGGATGTTGTGGGTCAAAGGCGCTGGCCCAGTTGGTGCGTTTGGCCATCAGCAGTACCGCCATCTGGCTGCTCATCCACACGTCGGCCTTTTTGCCGCGCACCGGCTCGGCGCCCAGGTCGGCCTGCCCGGTCGTCGTGATCAGTTTGGCGTTGGGAAACAAAATCGGAATACGCGGCTCTTCGCTGCCCCCGGAAACCACCGAGAAGGTGACGGTAGGTTTGTTGAAGTCGGCCAGTGTCTTGAACTTTGCGGCGTTGTCTTTGTGCACCATCAGCAGGCTGCCCACCTCAAACAGCGGCCCGATATAGTCCACCGCCATCGCACGTGCGATGGTGTAGGTAAGCGCTGAGCCAAACACATCGTAGTCATTGCGGCGCAAAGCGATCGTGGCATTTTGGAACGTGACCTCTTTGAACTCAAGCTTCAGGCCCATGTCCTTGGCCAGCTGGGTCGCCAGGTCGAAGTAAATGCCACCCAGGTCGCCGGTCTTGGCGTTTTTGTAGAAGAACGGGCCGGTCTGTGCGTACCCCACCCGCAGCGTGCCCGACGACAAGATCTTGCCCAGTGTCGAGTCCTTGTTGATGCCACTGTCCAGCGTCTGTGCAAACGCCGCTCGTGGTGTCATGGCCGCTCCCAGGGCCGAAGCCACACCGCCAAGAACGGCGGCACCTTTCAGGAAACTGCGCTTGTTGCTTCCGAAATCGTGCGTCATAATTTTCTCCAGTTAATTCAACACAAAAGCCACCAACCATCTGTGATCCCCGCACCACGCCGTGTCGTCATGGGCGTGTCGGCAGGGGCAATACTTCGTTTATCGCGCCATCGCGCATCGCAAACAGTTCGCGGTGCAGAAACACCGTGGAGTCGGCGTAGCCGACGGCGAATTCGATGCGCTCGCCGACCGCGAAAGCGGCTTCGTCGGTGTCGCAATCCAGCGTCAGGTGTTCGGCCGAAAATGCCAGCTGTGCGGCACCCGCAAGATGCAGGGGCTGCGATAACGTGGGGTGGTAGCCGTGGTACTTCCAGCCTGCGTCACAGACGATGCGGCGCACCGACGGGCGGCTGAGCACGGTGGCCACAAGTGTCAGGGCCGGCTCCAGCGGAAGGCCGAATTCCTGGCGGTACCGCACGTCGCCAAACACGCCCCCACCGGCTTGCAACTCGGTCACACCGTCGATACGGCTGGTCACCGGGTAGGTGCCGGTGCCACCGCAACTGACGATCTGCACCGCCATGCCGGCGGCCACGCAATGGCGAGCGGAGTCGGTGAGCAACGCCACCGAGGCGCGTATGGCGGCCTCTTTTGCTGCCGAGTCCGTGATACGTGTGGTGTGCCCCTCCCAAGCCATCAAGCCGCAAAATTGCAGATGGCGGTGGGAACCCACGCTGCGCGCCAGATCAGCAGCGGCCAGGCCAGGCGGCACTCCAGCGCGGTCAAGGCCGATGTCCACTTCGATGACGACTGGAATACAAACGCCGGCGGCGCTGGCGGCAGCACTCAGCAGTGCCACGTGCGGTGGCGCATCGATAGCCACAATAACCCGAGCGCTGCGGTTCAGCTCGGCCAACATCCGCACCGCCCCGGGCGCAACCACCTGGCTGGCGATCAGGACGTCTGTGATACCCGCATCGACCATGGACTGCGCTTCCCAGACCGTGGCGCAAGTCACGCCACCAGCTCCCGCGGCTACCAGCCGGCGCGCTATCTGCGGAGATCGCAGCGCTTTGGTGTGGGGCCGCCACTGTTTGCCGCCGCGCGCAATGATGGTGTTGGCCAGATGTACGACGTTGCGTCCGAACGCATCCAGATCGAGCGCCAGGAACGGTGCGTCTGGCCAGTCTCGCCGCGCGTGCGCCGAGGGCTCGGCCAGAACCACCGCCGGGATCATCGGAAGATCCCCGGTTGCGTGCTTGCCGTGCGCTCCGCCAGCATCTGTTGGCGGGCCAGCGCGGTAGCCGCCGCGTCAACGCTCCCGCCACCCGCAGCCACTACGACGCCGTATTCCGACGCCGCCGCACCGGCGCTTACCTTGCCATCGACCACGTCTTCGAACACCCGTTGCGGATCGCGCTGTAGCGGGTCACCCCAGCCGCCGCCGCCTGCCAGGATTGCCTCATATAACTCGCCACGCTGAAAAGTGCGCATGAACTTGCCAGGCAATTTGACCCGTTCACCCGAATCACCGGTCAGGTAGTTGGCGGCAAACGCCCCTTTGTGGCCGCCCTGCAAACCATAGGGCTGGAACTTTTGCCGGTCGCTGCGCACCTGCAGGATTGCGTCCGGCACACCTGTGAGGCGGTAGCTACGCACCATGCCGACACCACCGCGGTGCTTGCCGGGGCCACCCGAGTCGGTGCGGAAGCCATACTGTTCGATACGCACCGGTTGTTCACCTTCGACCACTTCGATCGGCGAGTTGGAGTAGTTGACTGCGAGTGAGGAGAGCCCGTCGTTGGTGTCCTTGTCCGGGCGGCCGCCCCAGGTGCCGAAAAGAAATTCGAGCAACACGAACGGCGTCGCCTGCTGGTCGTAGCCCGCAATGGTCACGCCGAAATCGCCCTGCGCGCCACACGCGAACACCTTGTCGGGAAGCATCAGCGCCAGCGCGCCCCACACGGCTTCGGTGCACCGCATGGCCGTCAAGCCACGCGCGGCAACCGGGGCTGGCGTGGTGGGAAACACCACCGTGCCCGGCTCGGCGCTGACCGTGATCACCCGCATGAAGCCGCTGTTGGTCGGCAGGCTGGCATCCATGATGCAGCGTACGCAGGCATAGGTGCAGGATTGCGTCATCGAAAACGGAAGGTTGATCGAGCCACGCACCTGGGGTGAGCTGCCGCTGAAATCGACCGCCAGCGCGCCCCCCTTCTTGGTGATGCGGCAGCGTATGCGTATCGCGTCCGGGCTGAAACCGTCGTCGTCCAGGAAGTCCTCGAACACCCATTCACCGTCGGCCAGTGCGGACAATTCGGCGCGTGCCATGGTTTCGGTGTAGTCCAGAAGGTGGCCCATGTCGGCACGCAGGACTTCGGCACCATAACGCCCGGCCAGGCCCAGTACCGCGCGTTCGCCACGCGTGCAGGCGGCGACCGTGGCCATGACATCGCCGCTCACCTTGTCAGGCAGGCGCACGTTGAGGCACAGGATGGCCATCAAGTCCTGGTTGATCACGCCTTTGCTGAACAACCGCACCGGCGGCAGGCGCAGCCCTTCCTGGAAGATCTCGGTGTTGTCGCAGGCATTGCCCCCGGCGACGCGCCCGCCGATGTCGGTCTGGTGTCCGATGGCAGCGGCAAAACCCAGCAAGACGCTGTCGAAGAATATGGGCTTGAACACGTAGATGTCTGGCAGA
>JANOUM010000534.1:0-1860 GCA_031416855.1 Rhodoferax sp.
CAGCATCACTTCGGGTTCCATGGCCAGCGAGCGGGCGATCGCCACGCGCTGCTGCTGACCGCCGCTCATGTGCGCCGGAAAACGATCCTCCATGTTGGTCAGATCGACCAGGGCCAGGTACTTGCGCGCCCGGACAATGGCCTCCTCGCGCGGCACCTTCATCACCTGCACCGGCGCCTCGATGATGTTCTGCAGCACCGTCAGATGCGCCCAAAGATTGAAATGCTGGAACACCATCGCCAGCCGGGTGCGCAGGCGCTGCAGTTGTGCCGCCTCGGCGGCCTCGAGTTCGCCGTTCTTGCCCGGCACCAGCCGCAGTTCCTCGCCCGCGACGATGATTCGGCCCTGGTTGGGCTTTTCCAGCAGGTTGATGCAGCGCAAAAACGTGCTCTTGCCGGAACCCGAACTGCCGATGATGCTGATCACGTCGCCCGCGCGGGCTTCGAGCGACACCCCTTTGAGCACTTTGTTGTCGCCGAATCGCTTGTGGATGTCCAGGGCCTGGAGTTTGAGCGGATGGTCGGTCATGGCGTTCTCTTGCAAAAGGGTTCGGGGCGGCGGATCAGGCCCCGAGCAGGTTGCCGCTGCGAAATGCGACGCTGCCAGCGATGTTGGCCAGGTCGTCGCCGGGCAGGGCGTAGCGGTCGTCGGTGCGGGCGTACATGACACCCGCGACCTCGGCCCGTACCGTGGTGACGGTGCCGGCAATCGGGTCGACCAGCTCCGCCACGGCGTCGCCGACCGCCAGTACGGCTCCGGCCGCGGCCTGGAACACCACGATGCCGGCGCAGGGTGCCTTGATGGTCTGCGAGCCGGCCAGCGGTGTTGCCGCGCAGCACGGCGGTGGCAGCTCCGGCGGTGTGCCGCCCAGCACACCGGCATATTGCAGAAAGCCGAAAATCGCCGCTGCGTCACCGCCGGCCAGGGGGTGCTGCACCTCGGCCTCGCCGCGCAATTCAACCGTCGCACTGGCGCAGGCCTGCGGCAGCGGTGGTCTGGCGGCGTCCGGGCCCGCCGCCACTGACAGTTTGTGCGCCAGTTGCCACCACAAGCCCGATAGGCATTCGTCGAAAGACGACGCCCCGGAGTTGGATGCCAGCAGCGCTGCCCGGGCCTGCAGCAAGCGCGCCAGTGGTTCGATCTGCGGCCAACAGGCGTCTTCGCTGTAGATGTGCATCACGGCCTCGCAGTCGCAATGCAGGTCGAGCACCAGATCGGCATCACTGGCCAGGCCAAGCAGGGTCTTGCGCAGGCCGATCAGCGCCGTCGCAGCAGGCAGGCCCTGGACATGGGCCTGGACCGCCGCGCGCACCAGGGCGACATTGGCTGCGCCGTCCGGCCCCAATGCGCGACGGACCTGGTCAAACACGGCGTCGGCCAGGTTGGGATAGTGGCGGTTGAAATTCTCGGAGCTGTCAAGGTCGAAACGGCCCATGGACTTGTGGTCCACGCGCTGGGCCAGCCCGATCGGGTTGGCGACTGGTACCAGCACCACCTCGCCGACCATACGGCCCTGGTGTTCGGCCTGTTCCAGCAGAGCGCGCAGGTGGTGGGCCACCAGCATGCCTGGCAGTTCCTCGGCGTGCAGGCTGGCCTGGACATAGGCCTTGGGTCGGGCGCCGTCCGCACCAAAATGGAAGCTGCTGACGGTGGTGTGGCGCCCCAAGCTCTGGCCTGGCAGGGGATGGTCGGTACGGCGCATCTGGATCGCGGGCTCTTAGGGAGACGGAAATTGCCAATATCCCACTGTCATGCCGGGCTTGATGAGCCTGCCCCGGACTTCGATCCGGGGGCATCCATGCAGTTGGAGCCATGGATTGCGGATCGAGTCCGCAATGACAGGCGGAGAAAAGTGGTACT
>JANOUM010000535.1:0-8415 GCA_031416855.1 Rhodoferax sp.
TCAACCGCCAGGACCCGGCCCCGCGCGAGGGCTGGGGTGTGCTGGTGCGGGCCTGGATCGGTGAATCCCTCGCGGCGCCGCGGGTATTCTTGTGGCAACAGCCGTTTCGTTCGCGGGCCTGGCCCGATCAGCTGCCTGCAAGCAGCGCAAGCGGGCCGGCACGCCGCGGGGTCGTGCTTGTGCATGGGTTTGTCTGCAACCGGGGCCTGTGGAACCCGTGGCTGCGTCGGCTCGGCGGCGAGGCGCGTGCGTTTTCTGCCGTCAACCTGGAGCCGGTGTTCGGGCAGATCGACGACTACGTGCCGTTGATCGAGGCCGCCGTGCTGCACGTCACCCGGGCCACCGGGCTGCCGCCTCTGGTGGTGTGCCACAGCATGGGCGGGCTGGCGGTGCGCGCCTGGCTGCGTGCGCACCAGGCGGACGCGCGTGTGGCGGGGGTGGTGACGCTCGGCACGCCGCACCAGGGCACCTGGCTGGCGCGTATTAGTTTTGTCGCCAACGGCAGCCAGATGCGTCAGGACAGCCGCTGGCTGGCGCAACTGCGGCGCGACGAGCCGTCCGGGCGGGCGGCCTTGTTCACCTGCTACTACTCCGCCTGCGACAACATCGTGTTTCCGGCGTCCACCGCGTTGCTGCCCGGGGCCCGCCATGTGCCGGTGCCGGGGGTGGCGCATGTGGCGATGGTGTTCGACCAGGCGATCCTCGACCAGGTGTTGGCTTCGCTCGACGCGCCATGAGGGTTATCCCCCGGCCGGCAGCTCCGATTGCGCGCGCGCAGCAAAACCGTGTCCGCTTCGGGGTAAGCTGCATCCTGTGACCATCCCGCAGGGCCGCACCCTGACCGATCCCATGAAAGATCTCGCCCAAAGCCTCGCCCATGTGTTGGACCATCAGCGACAGGCCTACTTCAAGCACCCGGTGCCCACGCTGGCCGAACGCAAGGCCGATCTGCGCGTCCTGCAGCGGCTGGTGCGCGAGAACAAGGACGCGCTGTGCGACGCCATCAGTGCCGACTATGGCCACCGCTCGCGCCATGAGACCTTGCTGGCCGAGATATTTCCGGCGCTCGACGGCATCGACCACGTGATCCGGCACCTGCGGCGCTGGACGCGCCCGCAGCGCCGCGGGGTGGACCTGCGCAACTTCTTCGGCGCGCGCAACCGCGTGATCCCGCAGCCGCTGGGCGTGGTCGGCGTGATCGTGCCCTGGAACTTCCCGGTCAACCTGAGCATGGTGCCGCTCACCTACATCTTCGCCGCCGGCAACCGCGCCATGGTCAAGATGAGCGAGAACTCGCGCCACCTGAGCCGCCTGCTGATCGAGCTCTGCCCGGCCTATTTTCCGGCCGAGAAGCTGCAGTTCTTCGAGGAGACCGGTGGCGTCGGCGTGGAGTTCTCCAAGCTGCGCTTCGACCACCTGCTGTTCACCGGCTCGGGCACCACCGGGCGCGCGGTGATGGCTGCCGCGGCGCAGAACCTGTGCCCGGTGACACTGGAGCTTGGCGGCAAGGCACCGGCCATCCTGTGCGACGACTTCCCGCTGCAGCTGGCGGCCGAACGCATTCTGTTCGTCAAGTACCTCAACGCCGGCCAGATCTGCACCTCGGTCGACCACCTGTGGATGCCGGGTGCCAAGATCGACGCCTTCGTGCAGGCCGCCAAGGCCATCGTGCCGGCACGTTACCCCAGCCTGGCCTCGCCCGACTACACCTCGATCATCGACCAGCGTTCGTTCGACCGCCTGATTGCCGCGCTGGATGACGCGCGCGACCGCGGTGCCCGGCTGGTACAACTGGTGCCGGGCCCGGCGTTCGACGCCGCCACGCGCAAGATCGCGCCCCACATCGTGCTCGACGCGCCGCCAGACAGCATGCTGTGGCAGCGCGAGATCTTCGGCCCGATCCTGCCGATCCGCGGGTATTCGAAGCTCGACGACGTGGTGGACGCGGTCAACGCCGGTCCGCGCCCGCTGGCGATCTACCCGTTCAGCCATGACGCAACGACGGTGCAGATGCTGCTGGACCGCGTGATGTCGGGCGGGGTGTCGGTCAATGACGCGCTGTTCCATGTCGGCCAGCACGACCTGCCGTTCGGCGGTGTGGGCGAGTCGGGCATGGGCCACTACCACGGTCGGGAAGGTTTTGACACCTTCTCCAAGCTGCGCCCGGTGTTCTACCAGGCCCGGTTCTCCTCGCTCAAGTTCATGATGCCGCCCTACGGCAAGTTCGCCGATCGGCTGCTGGCGTTCCTGACCCGCTGAGCGCCCGGTACACGCGCGTCGCCACACCCGAACCCACCAGGAGCCATCTGCGATGCAGCAACTCTCCGGACTCGACGCGGCCTTGATATCCCAGGTGTCGCAGATCATCAAGGCACTGCCCTCGACGGCGGGCACCTTGTGCCGTGCCGTGCCGGACCCGACCGCAGCCCGGCGATGGCCTGCACCTCAGGTGCCGCCGCCCAACAATCCCTGCTTGAGTTTTCTGTCGACCGGATGGTCGCCAATGAAGATTTTCAGTATGGCGGTGTAGAAGTCTGCGCCGGTGATCGGTTGGCCCAGCAGTGTGCCGTTGAGGGTCAAGGTGGTGCCCGCGTCAGGCACAAAGTCGAAGTTGACTACGTCGCCCTTGCGCGCCGCGCCAGCCGCCTGTATGGCGCGGCTCAGTTGTCCGATGCGGTCGTCGAGCTGTTGCAGTTCGGCGGCGCTGGAGTTCTTGCGTATGCCGCCCACCAGGGCGTCGACAAAGTCAGCGGGAGTGGCGCTACGCATCATGCGCAGCTGCAGGCGCTTGGGGCCGGCGCCGGCCGCGATGTCCAGCAGGCTGGATGCTTTGGCCGGCAGGTAGAGGCCGGCGACATAACCCTTGATCATCAAGGCTCCACGCAGGCCCAGGCCATTGAGATGCAGCTCGGTGTTGGCGATGCGGATGCGGTCGTCGAACGACTGCCCCTCCAGCGCGGCGGCGTGCGCGGCAGGTTGTGTGAACAGCGCGAGGCAACCGAGAAACAGAGTGGGCAGGCATTTTTTCATGGCGGTGAAGGACCGGTGGGTGGGAAACGGGGGGGCCCTTTCAACGTTCCAGGGTTACCGTGCGGCGACACCGCAGCGCCAGCGAAATTGCAACTCAATGTGACCGCTCTGCGTGCGCCGCGTTTGCGTGCAGCCAGCCCAGCCCCGCCAGCGTGGAGGTCAGTGGCTGGTATTCACAGCCGATCCAGCCCCGGTAACCGATCGCGTCGATGTGGCGCAACAGGAAGCAGCAGCCGCTGGGGTCACAGCCGCTGGCAGCCGCTGGGGTCAGGCAGCCGCTGGGGTCAGGTCTTGTTTTGCGGCATTGCCACGGTCACAGCCGCTGGGGTCAGGTCTTGTTTTGCGGCATTGCCACACAGGCGCTGGGGTCAGGTCTTGTTTTGCGGCATTGCCACGCGTTGCACCATCCTGCCGACCGCAGCAAT
This sequence comes from Rhodoferax sp., assembly GCA_031416855.1. GTDB lineage: Bacteria > Pseudomonadota > Gammaproteobacteria > Burkholderiales > Burkholderiaceae_C > CAISIP01. The sequence goes on from JANOUM010000535.1 coordinate 3,456, forward strand.
ATGCCGGCTGATTCCCTGAAGGAGCACTTTGAGCCAGTAGCAGCCAGCGCGGATGCCCGAGCCATGTCCTTTTTGCGCGCCGCTTGGCCCGTCGCGAGAAATGTCGCAATACAAGACCTGACCCCTAAGTACTCCCCGAGAAATGTCGCAATACAAGACCTGACCCCTAAGTACGTGGCGGCGTGAACTCAAGCGAAGAACGTGGCACTGTCCAGTAAGTACTGACCCCTAAGTACCCCCAAGACCTGACCCCTAAGTACCCCCAAGTACTCCAGACCTGACCCCTAAGTACTCGAAATTTCCATCTCCCTAAGTGCGCGGGTTGGTGGGAAACGGGGGCCCTTTCAACGTTCCAGGGTTACCGTGCGGTGACACCGCAGCGCCAGCGAAATTGCAACTCAATGTGACGGCTCTGCGTGCGCCGCGTTTGCGTGCAGCCAGCCCAGCCCCTCCAGCGTGGAGGTCAGGGGCTGGTATTCACAGCCGATCCAGCCCCGGTAACCGATCGCGTCGATGTGGCGCAACAGGAATGCGTAGTGGATCTCGCCCGTGCCCGGCTCGTGCCGCCCCGGGTTGTCGGCCAACTGCATGTGGCCGATGCGTGGCAGGTACTTCTCGATCGTGGCCGCGAGCTCGCCCTGCATGCGTTGTGCATGGTAGATGTCGAACTGGATGAACAGGTTATCGGCAGCCACGGCGTCCAGGATGTCTGCCGCCTGCGCGGCCGTATTCAGGAAGAAGCCGGGAATATCGTAGGTGTTGATCGGCTCGATCAGTAGCCGCAGCCCCGCCAGGCGGCACTGTGCAGCTGCGTATTGCAGGCTGGTCACGAAACACCGATGCGCCGTATCCCGGCTCACGCCGTCGGGCAGCAGGCCAGCCATGCAATGCACCTGCGGGCAGCCCAGCGCCGTGGCGTAGTCGATGCCCAGCGCCACGCTGGCGCGAAACTCCGCCTCGCGCCCCGGGTGGCAGGCCATGCCGCGTTCACCGGCGTCGTAGTCGCCAGGCGGCAGGTTGTGCAGCACTAGCTGCAGGCCATGCGCCTGGTGCAGCTGTGCGAGCTGGTGTTTGTCCCAGGCATAGGGGAACAGGTACTCGACCGCGGTGAACCCGGCGGCGCGGGCGGCGGCGAAGCGCTCCAGGAAGGGCAGCTCCTGGAACAGCCAGCTGAGGTTGGCGGCGAATTGCGGCATGGGTCTGGCGACTGGGTGGGTTGTTGCGGCCATTGGCGCACCCCGGCGGGCGGCGTCCTGGGCGATTTTCGTCGATTGCAGCGCCGCGCGGCCGCTCACAGCTGCTTCTGGATCAGTGCCCCCTTGAACAGCACCGGCCCGGTCGGGCCACCCGTGCCCGGTACGCCGCCCTTGGGCTCCAGGCTGATGGCCAGGGCGGGCGCCCCACGGACCTCCGCCTCCGCCGCAGTGAGCTTGAGCAGGCGGGCGGTCCCCAGCACGCCGAGCGAGCGCACGCCGCCGGTATTGGTCAGCGCCCACAACTGCAGTGACTTGTCGCCCGCCTCCTGGAACGCGCCGACCCGTTGCAGCGTCAGCTGCCGGTTCTTCGGGTCGAAGGTGACCAGCACCGACGCTGCGGACTTGTCGTCGGCAAGGACGGCGACGTATTCAATTTGTGGTGCGGCCAGCAGCTGGGCCTGCAGGCCGGCGATCTCGGCGCCGTGTTGCGTGCGCAGCTGTATTGCACCGACCACCACCAGTACGGTCGCCATCGCACCAACCGTCGCCGCACCGCGCCAGAAGCCGAGCTGGCGCAGCCAGGCCCGGGGCTTGCTCTGCGCCGGGCCGCCAGGCGATCCACGGGCCTGCTGCAGGGTGTGTGTCTCCTGCTCGGCCGCAAGCTCGATGGCGATGCGCCGCCAGACGTTGGGGCCGGGCGTGATGGCTGGTTGCAGCTCGTTCAGTGCTGCCAGCCGCGTTTGCCACATCAGCGCGGCGACACGCACCGCGGGGCGCTCCCGCGCTATGGCCTCGAAGCGGCGGAGCGCGCCGCCGCGCAAGGTGCCCAGGGCATAAGCACCCGCCAGCTGGTCCAGTAGTTGCGGATTGTTGGTCAGGTTCACCATGGCTCCTCAGGCGAATCGCGCCATGCATGTCCGCAACTGGTCCAGCCCACGCCGGATCCAGGTCTTCACAGTGCCCAGTGGCAATTGCAGCTGGGCGGCGAGATCGCCGTGGCTGAGGTCGCGCAGGTAGGCCAGGCTCACCACTTCGCGTTGGCGGTGTTCGAGCTTGCCCAGACACTGGTGCAGGGCCCAGGCCTGTTCACTGGCGAGCGCCATGTCCATCGGCCCGGGATTGTCATCGGCATGGGTATCTTCCGTCTCGTCGTCGAGCGGCTGCGTCAGGTGGCTGCGTTCGGTGCTGCGCCGACGCAGGAAGTCCAGCGCCCGGCTGCGTACGACCATGCCCATCCAGGCCATCGGCGGGCTGAGCGAGGCCCGGTAGGTCTCGGCCGAGCGCCAGATGGTCATGAAGGCCTCCTGCAGCACGTCTTCGGCCCAGTCGCGGTTGTTGACGATGCGCACGGCCAGGCCATACAGGCGGGCCGAGCAGGCGTCGTACAGCAATTTAAGCGCCGCATAGTCCTGCACGCCGACTCGGTCCAGCCATTGGACGAGGTCGGCGTCGCTGCTCGCGCTTGTCATCGGGGAACTATCTGGCATTTGGTCGACCCTCTCGTGGGCGGGTTGGTACACAGATTACGCAGCAAACCATGCTTTGGATGCAGGCTGCCCATTACCCGTTCGGCCGTGAAGGTCAATTTGAATCCCCAGGGCCGTTCCGTGCGTATGCGATGCACCGGGCAATTGGCCCGGCGCCCCGGTCCCACCGGACCACGCCAGAGGACACCTCCATGCCAAGCCTGATTCCATCCACCACCAACCATGTCACCAATTCCGCGCCACGCAGCCGTGTCGGTTCTGCCGGTCTGCCGGCAGAGCGCTGCCCAGGGTCCGGCGCCCGGATACGTCGACTCGTCCTGCTATCGGTCGCCATCGCCGGCATCACCGCCTGCAGCACGCGGGCGCCGGCCATGCAAGTTTTTTCTCAGGCGGCGCTGCCAGATGTGGTCAAGGTGCCATCCGGCCATCTCGTCGCGCTGGAAACCGCTGCGTCGGGCGACATCACCTACGAGTGCCGCGCGAAGAAGGACATGGCCGGCCAGTACGAGTGGGTGTTTGTCGGGCCCGACGCCGGCCTGCGCGACCGCAAGGGCGCACGCGTCGGCAAGTACTTCGGGCCACCCGCCACCTGGCAGAGCGACGATGGCTCGCGGATCACCGGCGCGCAGCTGGCCGTGGCCAGCACCGGCGCGGCGGACATCCCGCTGCAACTGGTCAAGGCCAATGCCGCCACAGGGCCGGGGTTGATGCAGGGCGTGACCTACATCCAGCGTGTCAACACCCGTGGCGGTGTGGCGCCAGCACAGGCCTGCAGTGCGGCACTGACCGGTCAAAAGCAGGTCGTCCCGTATGCCGCGGACTACGTGTTCTGGCGCGCCCTGTAAAGCGATGGCCCAAAGCGCAACTGTGGTCCGTCAGACCAGCAAGCCGAACTGGCTGCGCATGGCCTGATGTTTCGATGCGTTTGCGCCAGTTGAATCCAAACGGTCCGCAGCAGCGTATTCAAATCGACATCACCCGCAACCACCACCACCGGAGTTCCACCATGCAATTGACACTCGGGCGAATCGCCCAGGCTTGCCTTCTCCTTGCCACGGCGGGCAGCGCGCTGGCATCCAGCCACCGCGAAGCCCCGTTCATCACGACCAGCCCCAAGGTTGACGGCACCGATTTCTACATGTTCCGCAGTTACGAAGGTGTCGCCGCCAACGGAAGCGGCGGGCGCAGCGACTATGTGACCCTGCTGGCCAATTACCAACCGCTGCAGTCTCCCTACGGCGGCCCCAACTATTTCTCGCTCGATCCGAATGCGTTGTACGAGATCCACCTCGACAACAACGGCGACGCGAAGGAAGACATCACCTTCCAGTTCCGCTTCAACAACAAGCTCAACAGTGTGCCGCTGACGATCGGCGGCGTCAGCGTGCCGATCCCGCTGATCCAGGCCGGACCGGTCAGCCAGCTAACTGACGCGAACCTGAACCTGAACGAGAGCTACATGGTCAACATCGTGCGGGGCGACCGGCGCAAGGGCACGGTCCAGGCGGTCACCAAGGCCGATGGCAGCACCCGCGTATTCGAGAAACCGGTCGACTACATCGGCTCCAAGACCCTGGGTGATGCGGCCGCCTACGAGACCTACGCCCAGAAGCACCTGCACGCCATCAAGATCCCGGGCTGCCCGGCCGGCAAGGACGCTGGCTTCGTTTTTGTGGGGCAACGCCAGGAAGGTTTCGCGGTCAACCTCGGTACCGTGTTCGACCTGGTCAATGCACCCGCCGCGTTTCTGCTCGACCCCGCCAACAAGGACGCCGCGGGTTCGGGTGGCCAGCATGTGATCCAGAGAACCAACGTAACCACGATTGCACTGGAGGTGCACAAGGACTGCCTGACCACGGCCGGCGACCCGGTGATCGGCGGCTGGACCACGGCCAGCCTGCGCCAGGCGCGGGTGCTCGACGGCAAACCGCCGAGCGGTCACCAGACCAGCGAGAAGACGGGTGGTGCCTGGGTGCAGGTATCGCGCCTGGGCAACCCGTTGGTCAACGAACTGGTGATCGGCCTGCCCGACAAGGACAAGTTCAACGCATCCAAGCCGCAGGATGACTCGCAGTTTCTGTCCTACGTCACCAACCCCACGCTGCCGGCGCTGCTGGGCTTGGTGCTGGCTGGCAACCCGGCTGCCGTCGCGCCCACCAACCTGCCGCGCACCGACCTCGCCACCGTGTTCCTGACCGGTATCACCGGCGTGAACAAACCCGCCACGGCCACACCGTCGGAAGTGCTGCGCCTCAACACTGCGATCGCACCGGTGCC
>JANOUM010000536.1:0-1585 GCA_031416855.1 Rhodoferax sp.
ACGAACAGAAGCGAGCCTTCAGTCATGCCGGGCCGGCCCCAGCCGCGACGGCCCCAGCCGCGATGGGGCTCGCGGCACACGGTCTGCCTGCGCAGGCCGGGATGGGCGGCAGGGTCGCCGCCCCTGACAGCGGACCGTCCATCGCGGGCGGAACCAGCATGGGGGCGCTTTAGCCGTGGCCTTCGGACGCCTTGAGCGCACCCAACTGCCCCAGCCCATGAGCGACATCAACATGACGCCGCTGGTGGACGTGATGCTGGTGCTGGTGGTGATCTTCATCATCACCGCGCCGCTTCTGGCCAGTTCGATCCGGCTCGACCTGCCGGGCACCGACGCGGCCAAGCCCAATGACGCGCCCCGCTTCGTGACGGTCGCCTTGGACGCCAAGGGCCAGCTGTTTCTGAATGACAAGCCGGTCAACGCCGTGGAGCTGGCACAGAAGCTGGCCGACAGCGGGCGCCAGAATCCCGAGACCGAAGTCCAGTTGCGCGCCGACCAGAGCGTCCCGTATGGCCGGATCGTCGAGGTCATGGGCGCGGCGCAGAAGGCCGGCCTGAACCGGATCGGCTTCGTCGCCGAGCCGCGTACGCCCTGAGCGGGCGGCCAGAGCCTCCCAGGCGCGGCCTCGCCCCTACAATTTGGGCATGCAGGACAAGTACAACCACCTCCAGGTCGAGAAGACCGCCCAGGCCCACTGGACAGAATGCGACGCCTACCGGGTGATCGAATACGCGGGCAAGAAGAAGTTCTACGCGTGCTCCATGCTGCCCTATCCCAGCGGCAAGCTGCACATGGGGCATGTGCGCAACTACACAATCAACGACATGCTCACGCGCTACCTGCGCATGAACGGCTACAACGTGCTGATGCCGATGGGTTGGGATGCTTTCGGCCTGCCGGCCGAGAACGCGGCGATGAAGAACAAGGTGCCGCCCGCGAAGTGGACCTACGACAACATCGCCGACATGAAGCAGCAGATGCAGGCGATGGGCCTGGCCATCGACTGGAGCCGCGAGGTCACCACCTGTGACCCGAGCTACTACAAGTGGAACCAGTGGCTGTTCCTGAAGATGCTCGACGCCGGCATCGCCGAGCGGCGCACGCAGGTGGTGAACTGGGATCCGGTCGACCAGACCGTGCTCGCCAACGAGCAGGTGATCGACGGTCGCGGCTGGCGCAGCGGTGCGCCGGTCGAGAAGCGCGAAATTCCGGGCTACTACCTGAAGATCACGCAGTACGCCGAAGAGCTGATCGACCAGGTGCAGCACCACCTGCCCGGCTGGCCCGAGCGCGTGAAGCTGATGCAGGAAAACTGGATCGGCAAGAGCGAAGGTGTGCGCTTCGCGTTCCCGCACGCCATCAACGGTGCCGACGGGAAGCTGATCGGTGACGGCAAGCTGTGGGTCTTCACGACCCGCGCCGACACCATCATGGGCGTGACCTTCTGCGCCGTGGCGCCGGAGCACCCGCTGGCCAAGCACGCCGCCGCGTCCAACCGGGCAGTCGGCGCCTTCATCGAAGAATGCAAGGCCAGCGGCACAACCGAAGCCGAACTCGCGACGCAAGAGAAAAAAGGCGTGGCGAC
>JANOUM010000537.1:0-16160 GCA_031416855.1 Rhodoferax sp.
CCCTACGGCAAACCTGCGGCCCGCCAGGTGCGGCCGCTCCATGGCTGCGACCATCAGGGCGGCCAGGTCGTCCTGGCAGATCCAGCTGACATCCAGCGTCTCCTGGTGCGCATACTCAATCCGGTTGTGCTGCGCGATGGCAGGCCAGGCCCATCCCTTGAGCAGGTTGTCCAGGAACACGACCGGCTCGATGCTGACCACGGGTACACCCGACGCAAACAGCAGTCGCCGCATCTCGTGGCGCGCATCCTGCGCGGCAAATCCGCGTTTGTCCAGCGGCACTGGCAGGCTGGTGTTGAAGACCAACAGGCGGATGCCAGGCAAGGCCGCAGCCGCAGCCGCAATCACCGCAGTCGCGGCCACCAGCGGCTCGGCGGCTTGAAACGAGGTCGAGGGCAGGTTCAGAAACACCACGTCAGCGCCATTCACCGCGCGCACCAGGCTGGCAGGATTTGCGAAATCGGCTGCCACCGTGTCGACGACACGCCCATCTACTGACAGGGGGCGCGGACGCCGGCTGACCGCGACCGGCTGGCAACCTGCACGCACCAGGGCCCGCACCTGGGCGCCACCCTGGTCCCCGGTGGCACCAAACACCACTACGCGCATGCTGGTCGCTCGATACTGCCCGGCCGGCTGAGCGGGCCGGGGTCAGGTCTTGCTTTTTGCCTTTTTCGCCGATGAATTCGTAGTTTGCGAGTAAGGCAAAAGGCAAGACCTGACCCCTCGCGGACCTTGTACAGCGCCGCACCCGCGGCCTGGATCAGGCCACGTCGGTCGAGAGAGGGCATGGGTTGACTCCGGGTTTCGATGGATCGAGCGTATACCAGCGCGCACCTGGTGCGCAGCGAATCAGGGTGCCACTATGGCACATCCGGTAGTGCCAGCCGATACGCGTTTTCCCTGCCTTGGTGCACGCCAGACGGACTCGGTGCATGCTGTACGCCGGGCGATGCGGCCAGGGCCGCCGCCCGCAATCCGGAGCGCCGTGGGGAAATGCGTCCGCCCGCGCACGCGCCACAGATCTGGTTTAGAGTCGGCCCGGTTCATGTCCACGGCCACTCGCTCCATGCAACTCCTGATCTGCCTCGTTCTCGCAGGCCTGGCGGCAACTGCCATGGCCCAGCCAGCCCCCCATGGACCGGACGGCTTTCGCAACAACTATCCGCATCCCGACAAGGGCAGCCTGTGGGCATGGCAATGGGAACGCCTGCGCAGCGGGCTCCCCAAGGAGCCTGAGGGCGGCTGGAAGCTGCCCTCCGTCAAGACCGATCCGGTGGCGCTCGCCGCCCCGGACAACAACCCCTCGGTCACCTGGATCGGGCACGCAACGATGCTGGTGCGGCTGGCCGGCAAGAACATCCTGTTCGATCCGACGTTCGCTCAGCGCGCCTCGCCAGTCGGCTTCGCCGGGCCGAAACGGGTGGTGCCATTGCCGATCGACATTCCCGACTTGCCGCGCATCGACGTGGTGATGATTTCGCACAACCACTACGATCACCTCGACGCCGACTCGGTGCAACGCCTCGCGGCGTCGCCCCGTGGCAGCCCGCGTTTCCTCGTGCCCAAGGGGCTCGCTGGCTGGTTCAGAGACCTCGGCATCACACGCGTGGACGAATACGACTGGTGGCAGGACACGCGCGAAGGCCCGCTGCGCATCACCTTCGTACCGGTGCAGCACTGGAGCCGGCGCGGTCTCAACGACACCAACCAGAGTTTGTGGGGCGGTTGGGTGGTGCAAGGCGAAGGCCTGCGCCTGATCCACACCGGCGACACCGGCTACTCACCGGACTTCATTGACATCGGCCAGCGCCTCGGCCCGTTCGACATGGCCTTCATCCCGATCGGCGCCTATGCACCGCGCTGGTTCATGAAGATCATGCACGTCAATGTGCCCGAGGCGGTGCAGGTCCGCGCCGACCTGCGCGCCGAGCGCGCCATCGGGATGCACTGGGGCACGTTCGAGTCGCTCACCGACGAACCGCTCGACGAGCCGCCGGACATTCTCGAGCGCATGCGCGCCGAACGCGGCCTGACTCGACCACAGTTTGACGTGCTGAAGATCGGCGAGACGCGCAAGCTGGAGAAAGTCGCCCAGCCCTGAAGGTGCGTGCGCGCCGCCCGGACTACTTCTCGTCGCGCAGCCAGTACCACTTGTAGAGGATGCGCTGACCCGCGCGGCGGAAGGGCGCAAGGAGTGGCGAGCGCACCAGGCCGAACATGTTGGGGTATTGCAGCGGCGAATCGTAGATTGGCAGTTGGAACACCTCCTGCCCGACGTCCTTGCCGGCCATGCGCTCGGCCAGGCGCTTGCCGGCCCAGGTGGAAAACGACACGCCGTTGCCTCCATACCCCAGCGCATGCCAGACGGTCTGCGCCGGGTCGGGACGCGAGATGCGCGGCATCATGTCGTGGCTCACATCGACCCAGCCCCACCACGAGTAGTCGATCTGGATGCCGGCCAGTGGCGGGAACTTGCGCGCAATCGCGTCGGTCAGCAGTTTCAGGTGCACGGCGCGCTCGGCATCGGCCCCGGTGACCGCACTGCGGCTGCCAATCTGCAGCCGGTTGTCGGCCAGCAACCGGTAATAGAAACGCAGGGTGCGGGTGTCGGTCAGGAAGGTGCGCGAGCGGAAATTGGTGGCCTCGATCTCTGCCTCGGTGAGCGCTCGTGTGACCACCGAGTTGGACAGGATCGGCATGATCTTGTTGCGCAGCAGCGGGTTCAGGCCCTGCCCGGTGTAGCCCCCGGTACAGACCGCGACGCGTTTTGCGCGCACGATGCCGCCCGGCGTGCGCAGATGGTGGATGCCGCCAATGGTTTCCCATCCCTGCACCGGGCTGCCCGGGTGCACCCGCACCCCCAGCGCACGTGCCTTGGCGATCAGCCCGAAGGTGAACTTGAGCGGATGGATGCCCACACCCTCCTGCTCCAGCATGGCGCCGGCCGTGTCGCGTTCGTCGCAATAGTCGCGCCGCACCTCCTCGGCACTCAGCATCCGGGTGTCGTAACCGAAGGTCTCGCGCCGCACCCGGGCTTCGGTGCGCAGATAGTCCAACTTCTCGGGCCGGTGCGCCAGGTACAGGTGGCCGCCGTCGAATGCGTCGCAGTCGATCTCGGTGGTGAGTTGCTTGAAGTTTTCGAAACCGGTGCGGATCTCGCGGTCGAGTTTCTTCGCCACATCCAGGCCCCAGCGCTCGATCCATTGCGTACGCGTGAGGCGGCCACTGGCGTTCTGGCCCTGGCCTCCACTGCGGCTGGAGCAGCCCCACGCGGCCTGGTTGGCCTCCAGCACCACGGCCTGGATGCCGTGCTCCTGCGCCAGGTACAGCGCGGCGGAGATGCCGGTGGAGCCCGAGCCGATCACGACAACATCGACATCGATGTCCGACCGGATCGGCCCGTCGTCCGGAGGAGGTATTCCGGCGCTCGCCACCCAGTAGGTCGGCGCATAGGCGCGCCCGGCGCCCGGCGTGGCGGCGACCAGCGGGTCGTATTGCGGGTCGTATTTCTTGTCGGCGGGCACGGTGCCGCCGGTAAAAGGTAGCGGTTGCACGGCAGACATGCGCGCGCGCCCTATTGCAGGGCCGGCAGGTTAGGCCTGACCTTGCGAAACGCATTCTTCAGGGCAATCTTGCCGTCCTTGAAGGTGAACAGGTCGACACCGTCGGTCTCGACCCGGGTGCCGTCGGCCGCCGTGCCGGTGAACGTCCACTGCGAGACACCGAAGTCGCCCTGCACGAAATACTGGCCGTTCACCCATTGGGCGTCGGGCAGGGTCGCCCAGGCTGACGCAAAAGCCTTGCGCACCGCATCACGGCCCACATGGCGGGCGCCGCAGACATCCGGGCCGGCGGCCGTCTGGAACACGCAGTCGTCGCTCATGAAGGACATCAGCGCGTCGACGTCGTGGCGGTTCCAGGCGTCGCCAAAGGCTTCCAGCGTGGCGGTAGTGACAGGTGTGTGAGTCTCGGGCATGGTATCTCCAAGGGTGCTACAGGAACTGCAGGTGAGCGTAAGCAACAAGCCGGGCCGGCGATAGGGCCAGATGACGGGATTCGACGTAGCCAGTGCCACCAGCCGGCTAAACTGGACGCCACCATGGCCGCCCCACGCAGCATCCAATGGGCGCAGCTGTTTGCACTGCCCGAGCAAAGCGCCCTGCCGCTGCAGGGCCGCCTGCGCCAGGCGATCGTCCAGACCCTCCTGGACGGCCGCCTGACCGCCGGTGCGCCGTTGCCGTCCTCGCGCGAACTCGCCGTGCTGCTGGGGCTGAGCCGCAACACCGTCACCTCGGCCTATCTGCAACTGGTCGACGAAGGTTTTCTGCAGGCGCGGCCGCGCAGCGGCGTGTTTGTGGCGCCCAACGCCCGTCCGGTCTCGGCCACCCAGGCAGAGCCGCTGACCGGTAGCAGCCGTCAGCAGCCGCACTGGGCTGGCCGCGTACTGCGTTCGCTGGTGGACCGGCCCACCCTGTCCAAACCCGAGCAGTGGAGCGCCTACCCCTACCCCTTCATTTATGGCACCTACGACCCACAGCTGTTCCCGACCGAAGATTTCCGCGAGTGCTGCGTGCGCAGCCTGGCACGCTCCCAATTGCCGCACTGGACTCCCGACCTCGAAATCGACGACGTGCCGGAGCTGATCGAACAGATCCGCACCCGGCTGCTGCCCCGGCGCGGCGTGTTCGCGCTGAAGGAGGAAATCCTGGTCACGGTCGGAACCCAGAACGCGTATTACCTGATCGCCGAGGCGCTGTTCGACAAGACCACACGCGTCGGGCTGGAGGAGCCCGGCCACCCGCACGCGCGCAACAGCTTTTCGATGCGCCGCCCGCAGTGGGTCGAGATCGCGGTCGACGACGATGGCATGGTGGTGGACGCGCTGCCCGCCGTGGACTATCTTTTCATCACCCCATCGCACCAGAGCCCGACCACCGTCACGCTCAGCCTGGAGCGGCGCCAGTGGCTGCTGCGCAAGGCCGAGCTGCAGGATTTCGTGGTCATCGAGGACGACTACGAGGCCGAGAACCTGTACCAGGGTGAACCCATGCCCGCGCTCAAGAGCCTGGACCGCGCCGGCCGGGTGATCTACATCGGCGCGGTGTCCAAGAGCCTGTCACCCGCCTTGCGCCTGGGCTACATCGTGGCGCACCGGGCATTGATCCATGAGTTGCGACTGATCCGCCACACCATGGTGCGCCACCCCAGCGCGTTCCTGCAACATGCCTACGCACTGTTCCTGTCGCTGGGCCACCACGAGTCGCACACGCGGCGTGTGAACCAGGCGATGCAGCAGCGCCTGGCCCAGGCGGCGCAGGCGCTGCGCGAGCACCTGCCAGAGTTCAGCTTCTCGATGCCGCAGGGTGGCGCATCGATCTGGGTCCAGGCGCCGACCTGGGTCGACGCGGCCGAGCTCGGCGAGATGGCGCGCGCGCATGGCGTGCTGATCGAAGCCGGCGACGTGTTCTTCGCCAAGCCGCCCTACCCGTGCCCGTTTTTTCGGCTCCGGCTGTCGTCGATTGCGGCGAGCCAGATCGGCGCCGGCATCCGGGCGCTGGGGCTGGCGGTGAGCGATCTGGCGCGGGCACGGGGGGAGCAACGCAGCGTGGCCGTCGAGCGGCTGCATTGAGCCGGCCGACATCGCTGGCGCGCCGGCGCGGCGCAGCACCTGCGTCACCGGCTCGACGAGGTACCTCAGCGGAGTGCGTTGCTCGCCCCTGATGTAGACCTCAGCCGGCATGCCGGCCTGGGGCAGGATCTCGCCGGCCTGCGCCAGCGACGCGGCATCTGCCTCGATCAGGGCCGTGTAGTAGGGCGGCTGGTTGCTGCCACGCTCGACGGTGCGGTCGGCGGCCAGGTAGAACACTGTGCCTTCCACCACGGTCATTTGGACCCGTGTTCCCAGGCACAAGCCGAGCGACGTTAGGGCGTCGAGCATGCAGACTCGCGCTTCGGTCTCAGTCGACCAGGCCCGCTGCCCTTTGAGCCAAATACGCCTTCTCCGGTATCGCATGTGCCCCTTGCCCTCCTTCCGCCCGGGCCACGGCAGCCCTATCCTGAGCGACGGCTCGCGTAGTTGGACAACCAACCAGCGTGAATTGAGTGCCGCCATCCGCCGGATTATCCGCGAGGACGTACCAAAGGGTTACGTCTACGGGTGTTGCACAGGAACCGGTCGGCGGCAGTTTCGATTGAGCGTGAGCGACCGACGAAATGCCCATCAGGGCCACAAGAAAGGATGCTGTAAATGCTGAGATCTTCATGATTTTCTCGCCTTGATCTGGTATCGAATTTGGGAGGCCAATTCGGCGTGGCATTCCGGCGCGCAGAGCACCAGAATTCCTGGTTCCGACTTGGTTGCTGGGGGAAGATGGTCAATAGTGGTTTTTAAAGTGCAATAAGGGACTCCTCCAAGTCAAATCAGCTCCGGCCCTTCCGGCGCCACGAGCGGTGCCGGCGTCGTCTCGCCCAGGTGCAGTCGCTGTGCGGCCGCGGCGGTCACGCCAACGCGTTCAGCACGCTCAACCCTCTTGTGTGACCAACGATGGAACGCATCTTCACTACAAATGCATCCGCCGCACACACTGCCAGCGCCGATAGTCGCCGCATCGATACAAATACTCCGGCAATCGACAACAAGCGCCCTGGCGCAGGCAAAACGCACACCAGATCGCGGCAAGAATGGCTGCATGCACCTTCTGGTTCGGCCGATCTGCAGGTGTTGCGGTGTACGCGCAAACCCTAGGGCATCGCGGTCCCGGAGCAGGCGATACTGATTGCCAGTCGGTTGGATATTCCGCACGGCAAAAGGCCAACAACACTCAATGCTGCCGATGAGCCTGTCTATTCCCAGCGCAGAGCCGGCGCCACCCGAGTTGCAGTCGATCCTGGTGATCGACGATGACGCCCGGGAGATCCGGCTGCTCTCGGAGATGCTGCGCACCGAGGGGTACCGCCTGTTTGCCGCGCTCTGCGGCGAAGACGGGTTCAAGCGTGCACTGGCCCACCGCCCGTCCCTGGTCCTGCTGGATCTGCACATGCCGGGCCTCAACGGCCAGGAGACCTGCCGCCTGTTCAAGGGCGCACCGGAGCTGGCGGCTACCCCCATCATCTTCCTGACCGGTTCGGCCCTGCTCGAAGACAAGCTGCTGGCGTTCACGCACGGGGCGGTGGACTACGTCACCAAGCCGTTTTCCGCGCCGGAAGTGATTGCGCGCATCCGTGTTCATTTGCGCATCTGGCGACAAAACGCCGCTGGGCCGCCGCAGGCAAACGCGCCGGAAACCGCGGGTGGGCACAAGGAACACGATGGCCTGGTTGGTTCAACGCCTTTCGCGGACAGCGGCGAGCGCATGGTGCGCCAGGCCCAGCTCAAGATCCTGGGGGACCTGGCAGCAACACCGGGCCTGGCCGAATTGGCGCGCAGCGTCGGAACCAACGAGCGCCGCCTGACCGAGGAGTTTCGGCGTCACACGGGGATGGCCGTGTTCGAGTACCTGCGCCAGGAACGGTTTCGCGCCGCATGCGGCTTGTTGCTGCACAGCGAGAAACATGTGAGCCAGATCGCGTCCGCCATGGGTTTTCGATCGGTGGCCGCGTTTACCCACGCATTTCACACCAACTGCGGCATGACGCCCACACAGTACCGCAAGTACGCGGGAATGGCGTGGCCCACTGGTGCTGATGCATGATAGGAGCCTGCCGGTCCCTCTTGGCTCTCGATTGTTTTCGGCTGGCTGTTGCCCTGTGCCTTTGGGGACTCTGCATGGCGGGAGCGCCCGCATCCGCCGCCGCGCGTGTGCTGGATGTCGGTGCGTCGGCGGCAGCGCCGAACCCGGCAAGCCCGATCGCCCTGGCCGCGTACTTCGACGTGCTGGAAGACCCCGGCCGCACCCTGACCCTGGCCGATCTGCGGGGCCGGGATGCTGCGCAGCCGGCGGTCTGGCGGGCGGTGTCGGCACCGGAGGTCAATTACGGATACAGCCCGTCGGCCTACTGGTTGCGCCTGCATCTGCGCAATACCAGCGAGGCGCCTGTCAGCCGGATGATGGAGCTGCGCCACTGGGGCCTGGAGCAGGTCGAATTTCATCAGACCAGCGCCGACGGGGCGGCCCGATCGGTCGTCACCGGCAGCCTGACGCCGTTCGGTTCGCGGCCCTATGCCCATCGCTACTTTGTCTTTCCGATCACGGTGGCGCCCCATGCCGAGCAGTGGGTCTACCTGCGTGTGCAGTCGACGCCGGTGATCGTGCCTGCGGTCTTGTGGGAGCCCGAGCCATTTCACGCCTACGAGCGCAACGACTACATCGCGCAGGCGCTGTTTTTCGGTCTGGCAATTGCCATGCTGATCTACAACCTGCTGCTCTTCATCGGCACGCGGATTGCTGTCTACCTGTGGTACGTCGTGTTCGTGGCCTGCACCACCCTCACCCTGGCCGACCAGAACGGCCTGGCCAAGGAGTTCCTGTGGCCCAACGCGCCCGCGTGGTCTGCGATATCGGTCAATGTGGGGTACTCCCTCTCGCTGGCGACCGTGCTGTTCTTCATGCGCCAGATGTTGAACACGCGGTCGGTTGCGCCCCGGCTGGATCGTGTCCTTCAATCGGTGGCCGCAATCCACCTGGTCTCGCCGCTTGGGTTTGCCCTTGCTTTTGACCTGTTTGCCAAACCCGCCACCTACCTGTACGGGGGCACCGCACTGCTGATTCTTGCCTCCAGCCTGTGGCTGGTTGTGCGACGCCAGCGCGCGGCCTATTTCTTCTTTCCGGCGTTCTTCATGAGCCTGTTCGGAACGCTGATGCTGGCTCTGAGGGCTTTTGCGGTGGTACCGAGCAACGTGTTCACTGTCAACGGCACACAGTTCGGGTCGGCGGTGGAGATGCTCTTGCTGGCCTTTGCGCTGGCCGATCGCCTCAATGTGGCGCGTCGTGAAAAACAGGATGCGCAGCGCGACGCACTGCGCTTGCAGGCCGAGCTGGTGGCAACCCTGAAGTCCAGCGAACAGGCACTGGAGGCACGCGTGCACCAGCGCACCGCGGAGCTGACCGACGCGCGCGACGAAGCCAACCAGGCCAACCGCGCCAAATCGGTTTTTCTGGCCAAGATCAGCCACGAATTGCGCACCCCCATGCATGCCATGCTCGGCTATCTCGACCTGGCATTGCGCGAGCAACTGGTACCCGCCGCGGCGCGCCAACTGGCGACAGCGCGCAAGGCGGGGCAGCAATTGATCAGCCAGATCAATGATCTGCTCGACTTTGCCCGCATGGAGCGCGCGCTGCTCAAGCTGGAGTTGCGCAGCGTCGGCCTGCAACAGTGGCTGCAGCAGATCAAGGACAGCACCGAACTGCTGGCGCTGGAACGGGGCAACCGCTTCGTGCTGGAAGTTGCCGCAAACCTGCCCGGGTGGGTCCGGGTCGACGCGAATCGGCTGGAACAGGTGCTGATGGCATTGCTGAGCAATGCCTTGCGCTATACGCAGCACGGGACCGTGCTGCTGCGCGTTGCCTGGGATGGACATTGCCGGCGCAGCGACTCTGGCGAGGAGATGTTCGCCCTGCGTTTCGAGGTGGTGGACTCCGGGCGCGGCATCTCGCCGGACTCGCTGGCGCGCATCTTTCAGGCGTTCGAACGCGGCGATTCGGTCGATGGGGATGGTATGGGTCTGGGCCTGCCCATTGCCGAACAGCTGCTGGGTCTGATGGGGTCGAAGCTGGACGTCAGCAGCGTCGTGGGCGAAGGCAGCCGTTTTGGCTTCGACCTGACCGTGCAGGGTTCGGAGGAATCGGAAGCCCTGACCCAGCCGAAGCGCCACGACATCACGGGTTATTCGGGTCGCATGCGGCATGTGCTGGTGCTGGACGACAACCCGACCAACCGCAGCTACCTCGAAGAGTTGTTGGGCGATCTGGGCTTTGCGGTGCATGTATTTGGCACCGTGCTCGCGGCGATGGACTATGTGGAGTCGCTCACCGCGGGTCAGCCGGGGCCCGACCTGTGCATCATCGACCAGCACCTCGAAGGCCACTCCACCGGTTGGGATTTTGTGCTGGCGCTGCGCAGTTCGGAGCGTGTTCCAGCTGCGGTGCGGGAGTCAGCGGTGTTGATGCTGTCCGCCACCGAAGCCCGACGGCCTGGTGGCTGGGCACTGGTGCGCGACATCGACCGGCAACTGCTCAAGCCTGCAGACCAGCAGGCCCTGCTGCAGAGCATCTGCGAGCTTCTGCAGCTGACCTGGACCCTGCCCGAGCCGGTGGCGTCCAGCCCGGCGCCGCTTGCCACCAGTGGCCCCGCCGCATTGACTTCGTCAGACGGGTGGTCCCATGCCGACTGGCAGTGGCTGAAGACTGCCGCGGAGAATGGCGACCTCAGCGCGATCGACGAATGGGCGACGCGCAATGCGCAGGGCATTGCGCAGGACGCGCGCCTCGAGCGCCTGCTCAACGCCCTCAATTTTCCGTTGCTCGCGGGCTTCGCGTCAGAGAAGCTGGGCCAGAACGCCAGTTCAGTCTGACAAGGCCCCGCGGCCTGCCCCTGCGCCACCAGCGCGGGTCACCAACGCATCGCACGCAGCCCCGGCCATGCGACTCGCACACGGCAAGCCACCGGCCCGCCACCGCCCTGTTCCTGCTGCTGGTTCGGCCAGCGGTGCGGCCGCCCACTCAGGCAAACTTCCACTTCATCCACGCCGCCGTGTTGAAGAAACTCGCCACCACGCTGCCCGGCGACACCAGTTCGTCGCACGCCTGGCGCAGTTCGTCGGACAGCTGCATGTCCGCCACCGGCAAGGCCTGGTGGAGCTGCGCCAGCGTGCGCGGGCCGATGATGGGTGCGGTCACGCCTGGCTGATCTTTCACCCACAGGTAGGCCAGTCGTGCCGGGTCGTGACCCGCAGCGCGCGCCAGGGCGGCAAACTGCAGACCCACCTCGACACCCCGCCGTGTCACACGCTCGGCGTAGATGCCGCCGCGCAGCGTGGCGCGGCTGTCGGCGGGCGGGTGGTCGGCGGCGGCATACCGGCCGGCCAGCATGCCCATGGCCATGGGAGACCATGTCAACAGGGCCACGCCATGTTTCTGGCAGGCCGGCACCAATTCGTTCTCGATACGCCGTTCCAGCAGGTTGTAGGGCGACTGCTCGCTGGCAAACCGCACCAGGTTGTTGCGCTCGCTCACGTGTTGGCCCTCCACCACCTGCCATGCCGGCGTGGTGCTGGTGCCGATGTAGCGCACCTTGCCGTCGCGCACCAGGGTGTCAAGCGCGTGCAGGGTTTCGTCCAGCGGCGTGTCGGGGTCTGGGCGGTGGGTCTGGTAGAGGTCGATGTAGTCGGTGTTCAGGCGGCGCAGCGAGTCCTCGCAGGCGCGCAGGATATGGTGGCGCGTCAGGCCCCGATCGTTCACGCCCGTGCCGGTCGGATAGAAGACCTTGGTGGCGACCAGCACATCGTCTCGCCGCGTGCGTGTGCCCAGCCACGTGCCGATCAGCCGCTCGGCCTCACCACCGGCATAACTGTTGCTGGTATCGATCAGGTTGATGCCCCCGGCGACGGCGGCATCCAGGATGGCCAGGCTCTCGGCCTGCGGCGTGGGATTGGCCAGGTTGTCGGTACCCAGCACCAGTGACGACACTTTCAGGCCGGTTCGGCCAAACGGGCGGTATTGCATGGTGGTTTATTGCGTGCTGTAGCCGCCGTCCACGTAGACCATGGCACCGGTCATGTAGCTGGCGGCGTCGCTGCACAGGAACAGCGCGACCTGCGCGATCTCATGCGGCTGCGCCAGGCGGCCCATCGGCACCACGCGCTGCCCCATCTCTGCAGCCTGCAGGTCGCTCAAGGGCACCGCGCGGCCGGCGGCGCGCAGCATCGGCGTGTCCACTTCTCCGGGGCACACACAGTTGAAGCGCACCCCTTCGCGCGCCAACTCCAGCGCAAAGCTGCGTGTGACCTGGTGCACAGCCCCCTTGCTGCTCGCGTAGGCCAGCGCCCCCGGGCCACCGAGCTCGCCCCAGATGCTGCCGAAATTGACCACCGCACCGCCACCGTGCGCCCGCATGTGGCGCGCCGCGGCGCGGCCCATGTAGAACACACCGCCCGCGTTGACGGCCATGGCACGCTGCCATTCCGCGTCGCTGGTCTCGATGCCGGTCTTGCGGGCGATGATGCCGGCCGCGTTGACGACCGCATTCAAGCGCCCGGTCCGCTCGACCGTGCCAGCCACCACCCGATGGCAGAACTCCGGGTCACTGACATCTCCCACCACCGCTGTGGCTCCGATGGTTTGGGCGGTTTGGCCGGCCAGCGCGGCGTTGGCATCCACCAGCACGACATCCGCACCGGCCTCGGCAAACAGCCGCGAGACCTGCGCGCCCATGCCACTGGCACCCCCCGTCACCAGGGCAGTGAAGTTGCTGAAATCATATTTGACGTTGTTCATGGCGCTTGGTTGTCGCTGGAGTGTGGATGGGTGCGGCTCGCCACGGCATCATACGTTCCCATGTCGACATCCCCGGTGGCCAAGCACTGGAGGCAACGCGCCGTCGGGGCGCTCTAGAATCCGACGTAGTTACCAATCGCCCTGCCCTGTCCGTCGCGCTGACGCCGCCCGGCCGGTGCCTGCCTTGCCCGCGCGTCGCCGGGCTTTTTCCGAGCTGTACCCGAACACCGCCATGCACATCCGCATCGACCCCCTCGCCGACAACAGCCCCGTGACGCTGCCCGAGCCACTCGGTTTTGGCAATGTTTTCACCCGCCGTGTGTTCACCCGCCGCTTTGATGCCGGGCGCGGCTGGCACGACGCGGCGATCGGGCCACGCAGCAGCATCGCCCTCGATCCGGGGGCCCACATGCTGCACTGCGGCCAGGCCATCTTCGAAGGCACCAAGGCCTACCTGCGGCCCGACGGTCGGCTCGGCCTGTTCCGACCCGAGGCCAACGCCGAACGCTTCAACCGTTCGGCCGCGCGTCTTGCCATGCCCGGGGTCGAGCCGGCGGAGTTCCTGGCCGCGATCGAGGCGTTGGTGGCGCTCGAGCGCGCCTGGGCACCGCGCGGCGACGGTGCGTCGCTCTACATCCGGCCCGTGATGATCGCCACCGAGGCGACGCTCGAAGTGCGCGCCAGCCGCACCTATTTGCACTACATCGTGCTGAGCCCTGCAGGGCCGTTCTTCGCCAGCGGTTTCCAGCCGGTGGCGGTCCGCGTCGAGGAGCAGCACGTGCGTGCAGCACCCGGCGGCACAGGCGCAGTGAAGACGATCGGCAACTACGCGGGCAGTCTCGCAGCCACCGAAGCGGCACGCGCCGCGGGCTACCAGCAGGTGTTGTGGCTCGATGCACACGAGCGCCGCTTCGTGGAGGAAGCCGGCGCGATGAATGTCGCGTTTGTCTACGGCGGCAGCGAGGTCGTCACGCCGGCGCTGTCGGGCAGCATCCTGCCCGGCATCACACGCGATTCCGTGCTGCGGCTGGCGCCTGACCTCGGTCATCCCGTGCGAGAGGCGCGGCTCGATGTGGACGAGGTGCTCGCCGACATCGCCTCCGGGCGCATCACCGAAGCCTTCTGCATGGGCACCGCGGCGGTCATCGTGCCGATCGGCCGCCTGGGGCGGCACGGTCGCGATGTCGTGGTCCATGATGGCGTGGCAGGGCCGGTGGCGACACGCATCTATCGCGCGCTGACCGACATCCAGTACGGGCGGGCGGAGGACCCGTATGGCTGGACCCGCATCGTCGATACGGACGCAGGCCCGGGCCCGGGTTAGGGCCCGCAACGCGCGCCCGGGTGACGAACCACCCTGCACGTTTCCGCGCAGCCGCGACTACTCGTGCAACGCCAATGCCCCAGCCAGTAACCGGATGCCGGCGTCAATACGATCCACGGCGATCGACGAGTACCCGATGCGCAGCTGGTTGCAGTGCTGGCGGCCGGTGGCATAAAACACGTCGCCCGGCTCCACCACCACGCCCGACTGGTACAACCCGGCGGCCAGCACACGGCCGTCCAGCGCCGCCGGCCCGGTGACCCACACCGCCGATCCCCCACGCGCAGTCACCGCAGCCAGCATCGGCGCATGGCGGCGCAAAGCGTCGTGGACGGCGCGCGAACGCTCGCGGTAGGCCAGGTTGAGGCGGCGCACATAGGCCTCGTGGTGGCCATGCGCGATGAAGTTGGCTGCCACCTGCTGGTTGTTGGTGGCCACGTGGCGCACCACCAGGCGGCGCAAGGCGCGCAGTTCGCGCACCAGTTCGGCTGGCGCCACCAGGTAACCCAGGCGCAGGCCATGGGCCAGGGTCTTGGACAGACTGCCGAGGTAGATCACACGTTGCGCGTTGTCCAGGCTTTTTAGCGCAGCGGTGGGTTGCCCGGAAAAATTGAGCTCGCTCTCGTGGTCGTCCTCGATCACGACGAAGTTGTCGCGCGCGGCCAGGGCCAGCAGTTGCTGGCGGCGCTCCAGTGGCAGGGTCACGGTGGTCGGGCACTGGTGGCTGGGCGTCACATACACATAGTCGCAGCGCGACACCGAGGGCCCCAGAACCAGTCCACCCGCGTCGACCGGCAGCGCCTGCAGATGCCGGGTGCGCAATGCAAAGGTGTTGCGCGCGTCCGGGTAACCGGGGTCCTCGATGCCAACGCGGGTCTTCGCGCCCACCAGCAGCATCGACAACAGAAATGTCGCCTGCTGCGCGCCATTGGTCACCAGGATCTCGTCGCGATCGGCCCAGATACCGCGCGCCGGCAGCAGGCGGTTATGGATCTGGTCGACCAGCGCGTCGTCGTCGCGGTCGATGTGGTCCGGCGCCCACTGCCGCACCGAACGCGCCTGCAGCAATTCCAGTGTGCAGGCGCGCCAGTCCCGAAACGGAAACAGGCTCGCGTCGAACTGGCCGTAGATGAAGGGATAGGGTTGCCGCTGCCAGTCCAGTGGCTTCTGGATGTTGCGCTGCGCCGACGGTTGCAGCACGAGTCGCTCACGCCAACCCACCACGCCGGCCGCTACGCCAGCGTCCGCGCTGCGCCGGGCAGCCGGCAAAACGGCCGGGAAGGCGTCGGCCACGAACAAGCCGCTGCGTGGCCGACTCACGACCAGCCCCTTGTCGGCCAGCGCCTGCAGCGCCAGCGTCACTGTGGTGCGCGACAGCGACAATGCCTGCGCCAGCACCCGGCTGGCGGGCAAGGCAGCGCCCGGTGCCAGGAAGCCTTCCATCACGGCGTGCACCAGCATGTCGCGCAGTTGCCCCTGCAACGTGGGGGACCGCCCTTCGAAGCGGCGGAACAGGCGCAGCCACATCAGGTCGCTAGTGCGGGCAGTACGGCTCATAAGGAACCCTCCGTGTCTTGCAATGTGATGCCATTCGCGTTGTGAACGGCCCCGCGGCTGATCAGGAAAGCTCCGTGCCACGCTGCGGCTCGGGCTTTCCCGGGGCGGCTCACCGACTTGTGTATTCTGGCTTTATCAACAGTCTGAATCTGGCATTATGCGGCGGGGCCGGTCCGGTCTACGATGGCGGCTACCGTCCACTCAGGCCAGTACCGCCCGTTGCGCATGTCCATCGCCTACCTCAAGCAAGCCCATCCACCGACCCAGGCCGTCGACACCTCGACCGCTGCCACCGTGCGCGGCATGCTCGATGCTTTGGCATCCGACGGGGAAGCGGTGGCACGTCGATACGCGCGCGAGTTCGACGGCTGGCTGGGCGACATCGTCGTGGGCCCGACCGACTTCACCCGTGCCGAAGCCGCGTTGAGCCCCGGCGTCAAGTCCGACATCCGTTTTGCGCGCGACCGGGTGCAGGATTTCGCACGCCGCCAGCGCGAGTCAATGCATGAGTTCTCGGCCGAGCTGATTCCCGGATTGACGGTCGGCCAACGGCTGATCCCCTGCAACACCGCCGGCTGTTATGTGCCGGGCGGTCGTTATGCCCACGCGGCCAGCGCCATCATGAGTGTCGGCACGGCCGCGGTGGCCGGCGTGAAGCACATCGTCGCCACCACCCCGGCGCACAGGGACGCGGGTATCCACCCGGCCATCCTGTACGCGATGCAGCTGTGCGGCGCGCACACCGTACTGGCGCTCGGCGGCGTGCAGGGCGTGGCCGCGCTGGCGTACGGATTGTTCAGTGGCAAACCGGCCGACATCATCGTCGGCCCGGGCAACCGCTT
>JANOUM010000538.1:0-9425 GCA_031416855.1 Rhodoferax sp.
GGGGGCCGGCGATCGGCGCCGCCGTGTTTGCCGCGATCGGCTATTACACCCGGACCTACTCCGGCCTGTATGAGGTGATCGTGGGCGGAATGCTGATTGTGATAATTCTGGTTGCGCCAAGCGGCGTTGTCGGTGTGTACCGCAAGCTGCGCGTGCGCCTGGTGGGCGGCGGGTCGCGGGGGGGGCCATGAACCCGCTGCTGCGGATCGAGCAGCTGCGCGTGTGTTACGGGCAGCTGGAAGTCATCAAGGGCGTGAGCCTGGAAGTGGCAGCTGGCGAAACGTTTGCTGTGATCGGCCCCAACGGCGCCGGGAAGACGACGCTTTTCAAGGCGGTCACCGGCGAGGTGGCCAGCAGCGCAGGCACGGTGCGGTTCGACGGGCAGGACATTACGGGAATGCCGGTGCATCTGCGTGCACGCGCCGGGTTCGGGCGCACCTTCCAGGTAGCGCGCGTGTTCCAGGGACTGACGGTGCTGGACAACGTGGTCTGCAGCATCGAGGCGCGGCTGCGCGGCGCGGGCCGTGCCTGTGGTCCGTGGTACGCGTGGCGGCCCGCGCCGGCCGTCGTCGACGAAGCCGAGCAGCTGCTGGCCGATCTTTCGCTGGCGTCGGCGCGCGCTATCGAGGCCAGGTTCCTGTCCCATGGTGACAAGAAGCGGCTTGAAATCGCGCTTGTGCTGGCCCAGCAGCCGCGTGTGCTGATGCTCGACGAGCCAACGGCAGGGATGTCGCATGCGGACCGGCTCGGCATCGTCGACCTCCTCTTGCGCCTTCGGCGCGACAAGGGTGTGACCGTCATCCTGACGGAGCACGACATGGACGTGATCTTCGGCCTGGCTGACCGCATCATGGTCATGAACTACGGTGATGTCATCGCCATGGGAACGCCGTCCGAGGTGCGCGTGAACCCGCTGGTGCGCGAGGTCTACCTCGGCAAGGAGATGGTCGATGCTTGAGGTTGCCGCGCTCCATGCCTGGTATGGAGACAGCCATATCCTGCATGGCATCAACCTGAAGGTTGCCGAGCGTGCCCGCGTCTCCGTCCTCGGGCGCAACGGGGCCGGCAAGACGACACTGCTCAAGAGCATCATGAATGGCGAGCCCCGCATCAGCGGCCGGGTGGCGTGGGACGGCAAACCGCTGGATGACCTGCCGGCGTTCCGGCGAGCGCGCCTTGGGATGGCACTTGTGCCGGAGGACCGCCGTATCTTCACCCACATTACTGTCGCCGAGAACATTGACATGGCGGCCCATGCCGCGAGTCCCGCACGACCGGCGATCCCGGCCGCCGAGGTGATTGCGGACATCCCGATGCTGCGGCCGATTGCCGATCGCCTCGGGGGGCAGCTCTCCGGCGGACAGCAGCAGATGCTGGCGGTGGCGCGTGCGATCGCGGCCCGCCCGCGACTGCTGCTGCTCGACGAGCCGACCGAAGGGCTGGCGCCGTTGATCGTCGAACAGCTCGCCATCGATGTCAGGAAGGTGTGCGAGCGGGACGGCGTGGCGCTGCTGCTGTCGGAGCAGAACATCTGGTTCTCGCGCCGTTGCACCGACTACGTCTATATCCTCAGCACCGGCCGCATCGCGTTCGAGGGCAACTGGAAGGACTTTGACGCCGCTGGCGAATCCGCCAAGCGTCATCTGGCCCTCTGACGGCCCGGATCGGGGAGGACCATGCCAGGAGAAAGCTTGAAATTCGAGACCATGGTTGCAGGGCTGCAATTTCCCGAAGGTCCGATCGCGATGGACGACGGGTCTGTCGTGTTGGTGGAGATCCGGCGCCAGACGCTCACGCGCGTCGGGGCTGACGGTCGTTCGGACGTTATCGCGCATCTCGGTGGTGGCCCGAACGGTGCGGCGATCGGCCCGGACGGGCGGGTCTATGTCTGCAACAACGGCGGCTTCAGGTGGACCGAACTACCCGGTGGCTACCTCAGCCCGCACGGCGCGCCCGAGGACTGGAAAGGGGGCTCGATCCAGCGGGTGGACCTGGCCACCGGAGCATTCGAGACGCTGTATGAGTCGTGCGACGGCGTGCCGCTGCGTGGCCCAAACGACATCGTCTTTGACCGCCACGGCGGCTTCTGGTTCACCGACCTCGGCAAGACGATGAACGACCACCGGTTCCACGGCGCGATCTACTATGCGAAAGCCGATGGAACCAGGATCGTCCGTGCGAAGTCCCCGATGGTCACGCCGAACGGCATCGGCCTGTCGCCCGATGGGGGCATCGTGTATGTGGCGGAGTCGCTGACAAGCAGGATCTGGGCCTTCGATATCGAATCGCCGGGCGTGCTGAAACCCCCGCAGGGCCTGCTGCCCGGCCGACTGGTGGCAACATTGACCGACTACCAGTTGATCGACAGCCTGGCGGTGCAGGCCGATGGTCGCGTGGCTGTCGCGACGCTGTTTCGCGGCGGCATCTCGATTGTCGACCCGCGTGATGCAAGCATCGACTATGTCGACGTGCCGGACGAGTTGTTCGTGACGAATCTGTGTTTTGGTGGCAACGACATGCGCGACGCGTTCATCACCTGTTCGGGTCGCGGCAGGCTGGTGAAGGCACGCTGGCCTTGCGCCGGGCTCCGGCTGAATTGGTAGAGCCCCGGCAACGGCGTCACTGTGCCCGCACCAGCCGGCCGGGACGTGCGCCGGTGTGCTGGTCGTCACGCACGATCGGCACGCCAGACACCAGCGTGGCCTTGTAGCCGGTGGCCCGTTGCACCAGGCGGCGTCCGCCGGCCGGCATGTCGTACACCACTTCCACCGGATGCAGGCGCAGCCGGTCGTAGTCGATGACGTTCACGTCGCCCTTCATGCCCGGTGCGACCAGTCCGCGGTCCCTGAACCCCATGACAGCGGCGGTATCGGCGGTGTGGCCCTTCACCACCTTGGCCAGAGACAGCCGCGGGCCGAGCTTGCGGTCACGGGTCCAGTACGCCAGGTTGAATGTTGTGATGCTGGAATCGCAGGTCATGCCGCAGTGGGCTCCACCGTCGCTCAGGCCGGGAACGCCGTTCGGATCGGTCAGCATCTGGTGGACCGCATCCAGGTTGCCGCCCGCGTAATTCAGCACAGGCCGGTACAACAGGCCGTGGCCGGCGTTCTTCATCAACACGTCGTAGGCGTGTTCGGCCGCGCCGACGCCGCGGTGGCGGGCCCGCGCCGCGATGCTGGACTCGGCCGGCGGCTCGTAATCCGGGTTGTCGTCCACTTCGAACAGTCGGTCGAACGCGGCGACGCGGCCCCCCAGCTCCGGGTCATGGGCCTGCTCGGCGAGGATGCTGCGGCGCACCACAGGGTCGGCGAGGCGTCGCACCTTTTCAGCGAACGGAAGTTTCGCGAGTGCCTCGAACGATGGGTAGGCCATGAACGGATTTTGGGTCAGTTCGAAGCCAAGCACCAATCCGATCGGGCGGCCCATGATCTGGCCCTTGATCGAGATGCCGTCGCTGTTCGCTTCGCCGATCATGGCCATGAGCCGCTTCCATCCGTCCGGATCGATCTCTCGCTGCGTGATATTGAGCGAAAGTGGTCGGCCCGACTTCTGTACCAGCCGTCGCAGGATCTGGAACTCCGCGACTCCGGCCTCGCGCTGGTCGGAGATGTCGGTGACGAATTGCAGCACGCCCTTGCCTTCGAGCTTCAGGCCCATTGCGATGGCCAGCAGTTCGTCCTCGGCTGCGAGATAGTCCGGCGTGAAGTTGCCGTTGCGTGTCTTGTGCGCGCGGATGCGGCTGGACGAGAAGCCGACGGCGCCGGCACGGACCGCCTCACGCACCAGGCGCTGCATTTCGGCGCGGTCTTCGTCGGTGGACACTTCGCGGCGCACTGCGCGTTCCCCCATCACGTTGACACGCAGCGCACCGTGTGGCACCTGCGCCGCCACGTCGATGTCGAAGTGCTTTGACGCGAGCACCTCCAGGTATTCCGGGAACGAGCGCCAGTTCCAGGGGAGGCCCGCATTCAGCACTGCCTCGGGAATATCCTCGATCGCCTCCATGAGTTCCACCAGCATCGCCCGGTGTTCGGGATTGCAGGGCGCGAAACCGACGCCGCAGTTGCCCATGACGGCGCTGGTCACACCGTGCATCGACGTTGGCGCCAGGCTGGTGTCCCACATGACATGGCCGTCATAGTGTGTATGGATGTCGACGAACCCGGGTGTGACGATGCAGCCGCGCGCGTTGATCATTTCGTGCCGGCCCGGCGTGATCTGGCCGACCCGGGTGATTTTGCCGTCAACGATCTCCACGTCGGCTTCGCGCGGCTCCGAGCCGGTGCCGTCGACAAGCAGGCCGCCGTGAACAAGAATTTGCTGGGTCATGATGGCTCCCGATCGAGTTGCATTGAAGATATAGACACTCGGCGCCAGTGGCCAAACCGGTGCCTTCCCATGCGAGCCTGAATTTTAGGTCGGCGCGTCGGCCGCAACGATATCGGTTTCTGATGGAGCGGCATCAGCCTTGATGATTGGGGATTGGGCAATGGGATCGCGCGTTATGGCTTCCCATCGTCAAACAGAATCTCACCCCGTGCGCCCACACCTACAATTTTTCTGACCGGCTCGGGCAAGAACGTTGTGGCACTGCAGCCTCACCAGGGCCGGATGGGAAAGGACGACGTCACCATGAAGATCACCCGATTGGGAAATACCTTTGCCGCGCTCGCCGGCGGTATCGATATGCGGCAGCCCCTCAGCGCTGCCGAGGTGGACGCGATCGAACACGCATTGGCCCAGGAAGGCGTGCTGGTGTTCCGCGCCATGCCGATGAACGACGACCAGCAGCAGGCGTTGATCGAGCGCTTTGGCCCGCCTGCGGAGGTCAAGCTGGAGGAATTGAAGACAGCCAAGAGCGCCCACCCACACTTCTTCGACGTCTCGACCGTGGAGGACGACGGCGGCAAGCTCGATCCCAACAGCGCGCGCGGGATGTACCTGCGTGCCAATCTGCTGTGGCACACCGACGGCTCCCAGGCGCAGCCACCGATCCGGTTGACAGCGCTTTCCGCCCGCCGCTTGCCCGCGGTGCCACCGGATACCGAATATGCGGACATGCGCGCCGCCTACGATGCGCTAAGCCAGGCCCGCAAGGCAGAGATCGACCGCATGCAGGTGGAGCACAGCATCTTCTATTCACGTTCCAAGATGGGCATGAAGGTGACCGACTGGACAGAGGATGCCTTCAAGAAGCGTCCGCCTGTTGTCCATCCGTTGGTACGAACCAATCCACTCACGGGTCGAAGGTCGCTGTACCTTGCCAGCCATGCCTCGCACATCATTGGCCTGCCGGTAGATGCCGGGCGCGCGCTCATCGAGGAACTGACCGAACACGCCACGCAGCGCCGCTTCGTGTACGCGCACAAATGGGCGCCTGACGACTTCGTCATGTGGGACGACCGCTGGACGATGCACCGCGCCACGCCCTTCGATGGCGACGACGCTAGGGTGTTGCGCTGGTCCGGGGTACTCGAGCGGGAACCCGTCTGAAGTTGATCGGGTTCATGGGCTTTCGCGCTTCGGTCTGTCGTCCTTGGTGTTGAGGAAGTTCAAGGGCAATCCGGGCACCGGCCACGCAAGGCGTACCAGTGTTCCGCGCTGGCACAGCGTGACATACGCGGTCTCCAGGTCTGGGCCCCCGAAGCAGATGTTGGTCGGCAGCCGATCAGGCATTTCGACGTAACGAAGCACCTGGCCGGCCGCGGAGATGACCACGATGGCACCGCGATAGGGACTGGCAACACAAACGTTCCCGGCGCTATCGACCGCCAGGCTGTCGAGCAATTCGAAGCCCGGCAGCCCCGCCAACAGGGCGCCGCCATTGGGATACTCTGGCTTTCTGGCCACTTGCCCCGGGCTTGTGATCTCAAATGCCCAGACCCTGCCGGTCTGGGTTTCGGACACATACAGCGTGCGTTCGTCCGGCGACAGGCCGATGCCGTTGGGGTGGTGCATCGGAAAGATCGGTTCGGCGATGGAGTTGCCATCGATCGTCGCGTAGTACACCGCGCCCCGGTCCTCCTGGCGAGCGCGCCTGGTTCCGGGATCGGTGAACCAGAAGCCGCCTTGCCGATCGAACACGATGTCGTTTGGTGCCGACAGGTCGCGTCCGTTGACCCTGCTGTAGAGCGTACGAAATTCGCCGGTATTCAGATCCACGCGCTGGATGCTGCCACCGCGGTAGTCCTCGGCCTGCCCGGCCGGGCGCAAGGCGAACAGGGCATCCCCCTGCCAGCGAAAGCCGCCGTTGTTGCATACGTAGCAGGCGCCATCGGGCCCGATCGCAGCGCCGTTGGGTCCGCCGCCGAGGCTGGCCACCACGGTGGTCGTGCCCGATGGGTCCACACGGGTCAAGGTCCCACGGGCGATCTCGACCAGCAGGACGTCGCCGCCGGGCAGCGCGATCGGACCCTCCGGAAATTGCAGCCCGCCGGCGATCTCGGCAACCGTGGCTGCAGGTTCATTGCCCACGGTTGTATCCGCCCGGTTCGCGCCTGGTGCCGGCGCCTGTGAGGCACTGCTTCACTGCATCAGTCCGGCACTTTTGAAGGTCTTCTCCCACATTTGGTTGTCGGTGGCGATCTTGGTGGCAAAGGCCTCGGAGGTCAGAACCGGGCCATGGTCGACGCCGACGGCGGCCAACTGGGTGCGGGTGGTCGGATCGCGCATCGCCGCGATGGCCGCCGCCTCCAGCTTTTGCACGATGTTTGCAGGGGTGCCCGCAGCGACGGCCAGCCCGAACCAGGCCGGGACGTCAAAGCCCGGATAGACCTCCCCAATTGCCGGCACATCGGGCAGCAGTTTGGCGCGCTCACGCATGGCAACGGCAATCAGATTCAGCTTGCCTTCCTTGGCCAGGGCGAGGCCCCCCGTCACCCCTTGCATCGTCGCCGCCAGTCGCCCGCCCATCACATCGCTCCAGTAGGCCTGCTGCGCACCGGTGTAGGGCACATGGATCATCTGAATGCCGGCGCGCTGGCATAGCAGTTCGCCCGCGAGGTGGGTCAGGCTGTTCAGGCCTGAAGAACCGTAACTCAGTTCACCCGGCTTGGCTTTTGCAGCGGCCACCAGGTCCAGGATCGTCTTGATTCCGGATGTGCCGCTGGTGAATATGCCGATCGGAACGCTGCCGATCAGCGTAATCGGAGTGAAGTCCTTCACGGGTTCGTACGACAACTCCTTGTTGAGCATCTTCATGAACCCGAGCGTCGACGACGTGCCGATGAACATCATGTAGCCGTCCTTCGGCCCCTTCGCCACGAGAGAGGCACCGATTGCGCCGGAGGCGCCAGGCCGGTGCTCGACCACGACCTGCTGGCCGAGATGGGGCGCCATCTTCTCGGCCATGATGCGTGACACCATGTCCACCGTGCCGCCAGGGGCGGTCGGGTTGATGATCTTGACCTGCCGTTCCGGGAATTCGGCCGCATGCAAGGCCGGCAGTGCGCCAGGGCCTACGGCACCAGCGGCAATCCATTTCAGCACCGTTCGGCGCACAGGCGTTTGCCTCTCGTTCATTGGTCACCTCCATTGACAACAGTGGGCCATGCCAGCGCAAGTTGCGCACGCAGTTCGCCGACGCGTCAGAATATCGAGTATTGGACAGGTAAGTGATCAGATTGCATGATGGGTGGCCATATCTATGCGCGAGCCGGGCGCAATATGCGGAAAACCCGGGACAGCCGCGAATTTGGCAATCGAAGAACAGGCCATGTCCATCGTGAGAACCGGCCTCCGACTTCTCGACCTGGGCTCGAACCAGGGACCTACGGATTAACAGGCGGCAGGACGATCAGGCTGGCAGGCCGCATGGTTGCTCACTTTTGGCCTTGCACTGTCTAATACTTTTGGTGGATTGCTGAAAATCTGGCCAAAACTGGCACCATCGCAGTGAGTGCCCCAAAGTTTACGATTCAGAAAGATGACAGGGAGCCCGCAGAGGCGAACGGCAGCTGTTTTGATGCCAGATTGAAGTTAAACCGACACGCGGAACCTCTCCGACACAGATCACAATGACATGCGTACGGCCATTGTCAACTTCTTCGGGCCAGCGCGATTACCGCGTCCGCGAAGGCATTTGGAGCCTCCTGCGGGAAGTTATGTCCCACGCCCGGAACGATCCTGCGTTCGTAGAAGCCCGTGAAATTCGGCGCGCTGCTGTTGACGGACTGAGGTGGCGTGACACCATCGTCCTCGCCTTCCAGGACGATGCTGGGCACAGCGATGCGCGGTTGTGCGGCAAGCAGACTTTCGATAGCGTCGAGTGCCGCGTCGCCGGGGATGCCGCCAAATCGGTGGCGATATGAGTGGATGACAACGTTCACAAAATCCGGGTTGTCGAAGGCCGCGGCACTGCGGTCGAAGATCGCGTCATCGAATCCCCAGGTTGGGGACCACAGACGCCAGATCAGGCGACACAAGCTGCGCCGATTCAGCGTCAGCCCTGCATGGCCTCGTTCTGTATGAAAATAGTATTGGTACCAATAGCGACACTCTTCTTCCGGCGCAGCGGGCTCGCCCGCCAGCGGAATATTCTGGATGTTGTAGCCAGCTCCGCAACTTACCAGGCCTTTGGCCCGCTGCGGCCAGAGCGCCGCCACAATGCAGGCCGCACGGCCACCCCAGTCGTAACCGGCCAGCACCGCGCTGGGTATTTCCAGCGCGTCCATCAAGGCCAGCAGATCGACGCCCAATGCAGCCTGTTGCCCCGAACGTGGCGTATCCGCCGACCGGAACCGCGTGGGGCCATATCCGCGCAGGTAGGGAATAATGCAGCGCATTCCGGCCGCGGCAAGGTGTTTCGACGCCGCGTCGTAAGCATGCACGTCATACGGAAACCCGTGCAGCAGGATGACTGGCGCACCGTCCAGCGGCCCAGTCTCCAGGTAAGCAACATTCAAGACGCCTGCGGCTATGTGGTTCATGTGTGCTTTTTAGCACACGGCGCGCGCAGCATCGGTCAATCATGCTGGCCGGGATCTACTACGGCGCCCGATACGGCGACAGCGTGAACGCCATCACCATGAAGAATCCGCACGCCAGTTACCGATGTGAACAGCGGCGTACAGCATGACAAGATGGACGTGCCATTTCTGGCCGAAGGCATTGGTGTGATCAGCATTGCTTAGGTTGCGGTGAGCCCTACGTGGTTGGAGCGGAGCAAAGAAAAATGCCCTGGGCGGTTAACCGAGGGCGCCATGTCATTCGTCAATTCAATGCAATTGCTATCCAGCCCTCAATCAGCAGAGCGCATAATCGGCGCCATTGTCAAATTGGTGAAGGATTGAAATGGCCAGAACGCTTGTGCAAATCAAAAAGCAGATTGAAAGCCTTCAAAGGGAAGCAGGGCAGGTCCGAGCAAAGGAAGTCGCGGACGTAATTCAACGCATCAAAACCGCAATTGACTTTTACGGGCTGACGGC
>JANOUM010000539.1:0-2199 GCA_031416855.1 Rhodoferax sp.
CTGGTCCTGGTGGACGATGTCATGACAAGCGGCGCTTCGTTGCACGCCGCTGCCAGGGCGCTGCGAGAAGCCGGCGCAGACCACGTCACAGCGCTGGTGCTGGCACGCGCCGACCTGGCGGCGGACGGCCGCCCCTGAACACGCACAATGCCCCCTGCCATTAGCACCCTGCACCATGTTCCATATCGTCCTGGTCGAACCGGAGATCCCGCCCAACACCGGCAACGTCATCCGCCTGGCGGCCAACACCGGCTGCAGCCTGCATCTGGTCGAGCCACTGGGCTTTTCCATGGACGACAAGCACATGCGGCGCGCCGGCCTGGACTACCACGAGTACGCGCCGGTTCTGCGGTACGCACACTGGGCCGCGTTCTTGCAGCAGGAGCAGCCCGATCCTTCGCGCATGTTTGCCCTGACAACGCGGGCCATCCAGAGCGCATACGCGCAGGCCTTCCGCCCCGGTGACTGGCTGGTGTTCGGCTCCGAGTCCAAAGGCCTGCCCGAATCAGTGCGCGCGGGCATCGCGCCAGGGCAATGGCTCCGCCTGCCGATGCGCCCGGGGCAGCGCAGCCTCAACCTGTCCAACGCGGTGGCGGTAACGGTATTTGAGGCCTGGCGCCAGAACGGTTTCGCGCCCGCTCAGGGATAACGGCGTGATATCGACTCCGCCACGCAGACCGGCTTGTCGATGCCCTCGCGCTCGACCGTGACATCCCAGGTCATCTGGTACCCATTGCGATCGATCGGGTCACAGGCCAGCAGCTTCAGGCGCGCGCGCAGGCGGCTGCCCACCGGCACCGGGGCCATGAAACGCACCTTGTTGAGGCCGTAATTCACACCCATCCCGGCTTCCCGGATCTCCAGCGCAGAGTGAAAGAACTGCGGAATCAGTGACAAGGTGAGGAACCCATGGGCGATCGGTGCGCCGAATGGCCCGGCGCGGGAGCGTTCCACGTCGACGTGGATCCACTGGTGGTCGCCGGTCGCCGCGGCAAACTGGTTCACCTGCTCCTGGGTGATCGTGATCCAGTCACTGACGGCCACCTGCTGGCCCACCAGGGCGGTCAATTCGGACAGGGTTTGAAATGTGTTCATGGTGCTTTCGTTGGATCAATGCCTTGTGTGGCCTAGGGTCCCAGCCAGTCGCAGATCGGTTGCCACTGCTCGAGGTCTTTTTCGACCCGGCCCGGTGCCACATCGAACAGCGTCAGGCCCTGTGCAGCCAGATGCACGTAATTCTGTGTGTCGCGCAGGTAAGAAAGCACCGGCACGGAAAGTGAGTTCACAAATTCATGCAGCTTGCCCGAAGCAATCGTACGTGCATCGACGCGCATTCCCACGAGGCCGATCTGCGCCTTGTCCGCATGCTTGTGGCGCGCAAGCTCATCCAGAAATGCACGGGTTGCAAAAATATCGAAGACGCTGGGTTGCAGTGGCACGATGATCCTGTCGGCCATCTTCACCACGTCGTTGAAACGCCAGCCGTGCAGGCCGGCCGGGGTGTCCAGCACCACGTGGGTCGTACCCTTGGGCGGCTTGGCGATCAGGTCTGCACTGATGTCCCAGGTCGAGATCGGACGGGCGGTGGCCGGGCGCAGGCCGAGCCACAAGCGCGACGACTGCTGACGGTCCGCGTCGCCCAGCATCACGGTGTGACCACGCGACGCAAAATACCCGGCTATGTTGGTGCTCAGGGTGGACTTTCCGACACCGCCCTTCGGGTTGGCAACAACGATTACCGGCATGTCGTGCTCCTGTTGTTTGAACTTTGCGCTATGTTAGCGGCATAGAACACGCGGCACCGGCCTGGCGCGTCAACAGTTGCATCTGTCTGGGCGCAGCGGGCATCGCCGTTCCGCTGGGCAAGGCGCTCGGGCTGGGGGCCAGCATCGGTTATCTGGTCGCCGGCATCGCCGTCGGCCAGTTCGGGCTGGGTCTGGTCACGAACGTCGAAGACATCCTTCATTTCGCCGAACTCGGCGTGGTGCTGATGCCGTTCCGGGTGGAGCTGGAGCTGGAGCCCCGGCGGCTGTGGAGCCTGCGCCGACCGATATTCGGCTGGGTCAGCGCCCAGCTGCTTGGGTGTGCGCTGGCACTTTCGGTTCTCGCGGTGGCGGCCGGCGTACCCTGGAAAACCGCCCTGGTGGGTGGCCTGCGGCTGGCGCTCTCCAGCACGGCCATCGCCCTGCAGGTGATGGG
>JANOUM010000540.1:0-3719 GCA_031416855.1 Rhodoferax sp.
TGGGGCGACCGGGAGCCCGACCAGCACGGCCCGCCCCACGACGCGCGTTTGCATCGGCATCGGCATCGCCGGTTTGCGCGTTCACCACTCAGTGCGCTGATCGAACTCGTCCTCGGGCGCTGTCTGGGCTGACTCGCCCCACTACGCCGAGTCCCCGAACATGCCGAGTATTTGCCAGAAGTCACAGATTGCAGGGTGGCGGCCACGCAGAACAGGGAAGGAAACTCGGCATAGTCTGGATGCCTACAGATTCTTCAGGAAAGTCAGCAAGGCATCGTCAGGTCTGAAGGTCGACGGGGAGGAATCCGGTGGAACCGTCTTGGCCAAGACGCGGCGCTTCAACTCCAGGTCCGCGTTGAGATAGACGTGAGTCGTCTCGACCGACTCATGGCCGAGCCACATCGCGATGACTGTCGTGTCGACACCAGCCTGCAAGAGATCCATTGCCGTGGTGTGCCTGAGCACGTGTGGCGAGACGTTTTTGCTGCGAAGCGACGTGCAGGCCTGGCCCGCCACGGCGACGTGCTTGGCAAGCAAGTATTGGACGCCGTCACTACTCAATCGTCCACCGTCTCGAGCGGGGAAGACGACGAAACCGTCACCTCGTGCCGGCTCCAGGAGCCAAGCCTGAAGAACCGCAACCGTCTGCTTCGTCAACGGCGTGCAGCGCTCCTTGCGCCCCTTGCCCATCACGCGGACATGAGCGCCGGCACCAAGGAATATGTCGTCACGCCTGAGCCCAGTGAGCTCCGACAGGCGCAGCCCGGACTGAACGGCAAGGAGGATCCATGCATAGTCGCGTCGACCGGCCCACGTAGCTCTGTCCGGGGCCGCGAGCAGCGCATCAACCTCCGGGCGGTTCAAATAGCCGATCTGTGGATGCGTGCAGCGCTTGCTCGGGATTGCCAATACACGCTGGATCTGCTGGGCATGTTCGGGCAGTTCGAAGGCGGCGTACTTGAATAGCGATCGGATTGCCGTCAATCGCAGATTGCGGGTGCGCGGCGTGATGCCGCGAAGCTCTTCCAAGTCGTCCAAATAGGCGCTGATCAATGGGGCGTCGATGTCTTGCCACGCGAGGCCTGATGGGGCCTTGCCAGTGCGGGCCTTGCTGAACCTCAGCAGCAGACGGAAGGTGTCGCGATATGAAGCCACGGTGTGGGCGCTGGCGCGCCGCTGCCCGATGAGACGTTGCGTGAAGAAGCGCGTGAGCACGCTTGCAAAGCTGACTACGGGAATCATGACCTCGTTCCCCAATGCCGCTCGAGTCGCTCCTGGGCCAAGCTCATGAGTTCCGGACGGGCGCTGAGGTACCAGTAGGTGTCGCGAACTTCGGTATGGCCCAGATAGGCCGACAGCACCGGCAACCGTCGCTCGACGTCCTGTCCGTCCCGATACCACTGCAAGAGGGTCTGCAATGCGAATCGATGCCGAAGATCATGCAAGTGCGGGCGGCGCCGATCCCGCTGCTCGGCCACGCCAATCTTCTTGAGCAGGCGCTGAAAGGTGTCGAGCGCCCGGTCGTGGGACAGCGGCGTGCCCTGGTCATTGACAAAGACGTGATCGGTCGTCAACGTGGCCGCCAGTGATTGGCGCCGTCGCATGTAGTCGGCAAGGACTTCGAGTGCGCTCGGATGCAATGGAACCAGGCGAGACTTGCCAAACTTGGTCGAACGGATGGTGAGGATCGCCTCATGCAGATCCACATCGCCAAAGGTCAAGGCGCGCGCCTCGCCGATGCGCAGTCCAGCTACGCAGAGCAAGCCGAACAGGCAGTGGAACGTCCAGCGACGCAAGCCGTCATCGGGGGGAAGATCCAGGGCCGCCTGGAGCAAACGTTCGATATCGTCGTCGCTGAAAAAGTGAGGCTGCGGTCGAAGGCGTACACAGGGGATCAAATCCACCGGCGCAATCTGGGTGCGCGGATCGATCGCACTGCAATACCGGGCGAAGCCGCGTATGAAGCCCAGGCGTCGGGCGTGCTGGGCCGACTGCACGGAAGCTGGCAACAGCGCCCACTTCAACGCCATCTCCGTCGTGATGTGATCGAGCCCGTGTGTCTGCATGTAGGAGACGAACGCCATCAGGCCTGTCCCCTCGGAGCGCAGCTTGAACCCGAGCGTGCGACGTGTGGTGAGATAGTCGTTCAACATTGAGCGCATCGTGTTCATCATCGAACTCCCGGCCACGGCAGGGCGAGCGGCCGCAGTGCAGCAAAGTCCACCTTCGCGTAGATGCTGGTCGTCTTGACGTGCTGATGTCGCAGCAAGCTGCCGATCTCGGTCAAGCTGGCGCCC
Organism: Rhodoferax sp.; assembly: GCA_031416855.1. GTDB lineage: Bacteria > Pseudomonadota > Gammaproteobacteria > Burkholderiales > Burkholderiaceae_C > CAISIP01. Next base: position 2,298 of record JANOUM010000540.1, read on the forward strand.
TGGCGCAACATCTCACAGGCCAGTGCATGGCGAAACTGGTGTGCCCCGGCATGACGTGCTTGCAATCCGGCTCGGGCAATAGCTGCGCCGACGATCGAGCTTATGCTGGTGTTTGACCCAAGGCCGCGAATCGGCGCGTTCGCACGCAAGAACAGGGTTCGATCCGTGCTACCTGGCCGACTGCGCAAGAGGTAGTCGGCAATGGCCTCCCCCGCATCGGCTGGCAAGGGTAACTGCGTGATCTTGCCGCCTTTGGATCCGATCACAGTGAGGCTGCCCAGTTCCCAGTCGATACTCTCCAGGGTGAGCGCCACGATCTCTCCGGCGCGAAGGCCCAGGCGCGCCAACAGCAACAATATTGCGTAGTCTCGACAGCCTGCGGCAGTGTCGCGCCGGCAGCTCTGCAAGACGGCGCGTAAGTCGTCGGCCGAGCTCGCGCGCGGAATGCCTGTCATGGACCAGTTGGGAACTGTTGGAACTGCTGCGGCAAGATCAAGGGTGACGTCACCGCGCAGGCGCAGATAGCGCAGAAACGAGCGCAAGGCGATGGTCGAGCGCTTCGCCCGCGCCTGACCCAACCGGGCCACCTGGCGTGTGATGAACCCGACCACATCGGCAGCCCGCAACTCGCTGAGCTCGACGGCACCGCTGCCGAAGCGCTCAGCCAGAAATCGCTCGGCAAAGGGCATATATTGAATGAGCGTAGCAGGCGACAGTGCTTGGGCTTGACGCAAGTGCTGCCCATACGCAACGATGACAATCTGAATGGGCGTGGCATCGACGGCTGGAGTCGGAGCCTGTTGCCCGACGATACCGGCTTGCCGTAGAAACGTCATCAAGCGGCTCAGGCAAAAGCGATCTCCGGCGCGAGCGGATTTGCAGGACTCCATCAACCGCTGGAATCGATCAACCTGCTCGTCGGCCAGCAAGTCCAGGCCAACCGCCTGCGACTTCATCCACCGGCTGAGCTTGGAGATCAGAAGAATCTGCGGAGCGATTGAAGGCCGCTTGAATCCCTGCTCGCTCAGGCACACGGCAAACGCATCGATATGAGGTGCCAACGGGCCCTGTGGGCGGTGCCGCAAAGGCCACAACTTGACTTCGGACTGTTCCATTTAATTCTCCATGAAGGGGGATGTCCACCATGGAGGAAAAATGAAATGCCGAGTAAACCTTCTTCTACGACACTCCCACTACTCGGACGTCAAGCAAATACTCGGCATGTTCGGGGACTCGGCGTAGTGGAGTGAGTCAGCCCAGAGGGTGCCGCACGACGCTCTCGATCAGCGCACCGATTGGTGAACGCGCAAGCCGGCGATGCAAACCCGCGCCGTGGAGCGGGTCCGTGTTGGTCGGCTTCCCGGGCGCCCCAAGATGGGTCGGCCAGCGCAGCATCAGGACCAGGTGAAGCCAAGTGTTCGT
>JANOUM010000541.1:0-3052 GCA_031416855.1 Rhodoferax sp.
CGGCATCGGGCAGGTCGGCGCGGACCTCCAGCGGGGCGGTGCCGGCCGACGCGTTTCCGAGCATCAAGAGCAGCGCCAGTGTTGTCGCCGCCTGCCGCCGCGACGCCATCAGTGCGCCTTCACCAGCGTGTACTGCACCAGATCGATGTTCGCCATGTCGAACGCCGCTTCGCAGTAGGCCAGGTAGAACTCCCAGATGTGCAGGAAGCGCTGGTCGAAACCCAGGGCAAGGATATCGCTGCGCCGATTCAGGAAGGCCTGCCGCCAGCGGCGCAGGGTTTCGGCATAGTCCCGCCCGAAGGCGAACTCGTCCTCTACCGTCAGGCCGGCGGCGGCGGCCTCGCGCCTGAATTCCGAGGGACTGGGCAGACATCCACCGGGGAAGATGTATTGCTGGATGAAGTCGGTCGAGTGGATGTAGCGCTTGAACAGGGCATCGTCGATCACGATGCTCTGGATGCAGGCCCGTCCGCCCGGTTTGAGCAGCCGGCTGATGGCCTGAAAATAAGTCGGCCAATAGGCCTGGCCAACCGCCTCGACCATTTCGATCGAGCAGATGGCGTCATAGGGGCCGTCCTGGATGTCGCGGTAGTCCTGCAGCCGCAGGTCGGCGGTGTTCCCCGCGCCGGTTGCCACGCCGAGGCGCTCCATGCGCTGTTGCGCAAATGCCAGCTGCTCGGTGCTCAATGTCACGCCGGTCAGAGACGCGCCGAATTCGGTGGTTACCGATTCGGCCAGTGCACCCCAGCCACAGCCGATTTCCAGCACCCGGTCACCCGGCCGGACGCCTGCCATGCGAACCGCCCGGCGCACCTTGGCAAGTTGCGCCTCGCGCATCGGGCCGTCGAGCCTGCCCTCGAACCATGCCGACGAGTAGTTCATCGTGTCGTCCAGCCACAGGGCATAAAACGGGTTGCCCAGGTCGTAGTGGGCATGGATGTTCTTCTGGCTGTTGGCCTTGGTGTTGCGATGCAGCCAGTGCTTGACGCGGTACAGCGCCCGGCCGGTCCAGGTGCCGTAGATCACGTCCTCGACCTCGCGGCGGTTGGCGATGAACAGTTTGAGCAGGTCGGTCAGGTTGGTGGTGGTCCAGTCGCCCGCGATGTAGCTCTCGGCGAATCCGATGTCACCCGACTTGAGGGCGGCCGCGCAGACATTCCAATTGCTCAGCGCCATCGTCGCGCTCATGCGGCCTGCGCCATGGCCGCCCGATGGATCACCGAAGACCCGGATCGAGCCGTCCGGCAACTGCACCGTCAACACGCCGTGGCGTAAACGGCTGAGCATGTGCAAAGCGGAGCGGGCCGCGGCCGGGGCGCGCGCAAGACCAGGCAGAGTGGAAAAAGTGGTGGTGTTCATGGCAGAGGGCTGAGACGTCGGGGGTGGCGGAAATGGGTCAGCGGGTCAGGAACTGATCGGGCAGCGCGGGTTTGCGGTTGAACTTCACGCGCTTGAGCCACAGGCGCAGCGCCTGTTGGTGGATATGGAGTGCGACACCGAAGGTCATGGCCGGGTAGCGCCACAGGGCCTTGCGGATCGATGCGCTGGTCACCGGCTCGAGCGCGCCGCTGATGCTGGTTTGCAGCACCGGGCCCTCGTTGTCGTCATAGTCAACCCGCGCGATGGTCTTCTGGGCCGCGCCGTGCATGGTGCGCATGAAGCGGAAGCGGTAGCGCCCCTCGACCTTCAGGAAGGGAGATACGTGAAACACCTTGCCGGTACTGAGTTCAAGTCCATAACGCGGCGCATCCAGCAAGTAGCAGTGGCGTTCACCGAACGTGTTGTTGACCTCCACCACGATGGCGCGCAAGGAGCCGTTGTCATCGTTGCTGGCGCGGTGGCAAAACCAGAAGCTGACGGGCTTGAAGGTGTAACCCAGCACCCGCGGGTAACAGTGCAGCCAGGTTTCGCCCGTCGCGTCAGTGATGCCTTCGCGACACAGCAGTTCGTCCAGCCAGGCCAGTGCGCCGCCTTGGGCCGGGCCGCGGCCGTCACCGTGGTCGCTGTCGAAGAAGCTCAGTGCAGCGCGCCGGTTCCAGGCCAATGCCGTGTGCGCGGCCGGTGCGGTGGCATCTTGCATCGCACGCATGGGCAAGAACAGAAAATAGGTTGGGTACACGAAGCTGTTGCGTGATGGGCGCAGACGCGCGTGCCGCACGACGCCGAAACCGATCAGCGGTACGGCCGCTTCGCACGGGCGGGATGCGCCTGTCATCGGCCAGCCCCGGACGGATGGTGCACGGCGTTCAGAATGAGGCGCGCGGCTGCGTCGCCCGACTTCACTCCATCCTCATGAAAACCATAACCGAGCCAGGCACCGCTGTAATAGGTGTCGGCCAGGCCCTGCAGGTGGGTCATGGCGCCTTGTGCCCGGACCGCGGCGGTGTCGAAGACCGGATGCGCATAGTCGAATTCTCCGACGATGCTGGCGCGATCGATCTCGCGCCGCGGATTGAGGGAAACCACCACCGGCTGCGACCAGGGGACTGGCTGCAACAGGTTGATCAGGTAATGCAGGCATACCTGGTTGTGCTGCGTGCCACTGCCGGGCGCGGACGGTGTGCTCTCGTAGTTCCATGCTGCCCAGGCGGCCTGGCGCGACGGCAGCACGCTCGCATCGGTATGCAACACGGCCCGGTTGCGGTGGAAGCGGATGGCGCCGAGGGCTTCACATTCGGCCGGTGTCGGGTCTGTCAGCAGGGCGAGCGCCTGATCGGAATGTGTCGCGATCACCACCTTGTCGAAATGCTCGGTGCCGGCGTCGGTGGACAGCAGGACCCCGCCGCCCTCTGCATGCCGTTGGATCGCGCGCACAGGCGTGCGTAAGCGCTTGTCCGTGATCAGGGCGATGATTTTTTGCACGTACTCGCGTGCGCCGCCGCGCACCGTCCACCATTGGGGGCGGTTGCGTACCTGCAACAGGCCATGGTTGTGGCAAAACCGGACCATCGTGGCGACCGGAAACTGCAGCATCTGGGCGGTCGGGCAGCTCCAGATGCAGGCCATCATCGGCAGGAAGTACCAATCGCAGAATGCTTCGCTGAAGCGGTGC
>JANOUM010000542.1:0-1887 GCA_031416855.1 Rhodoferax sp.
CGGCACCGAGAAGCCCATGACCGCCAGCCCCATGACCGCGCGATCGAGCAAGGTGCCGACCTTCCATGCCGCCAGAACGCCGAGGGTCACTGCGATGACCACCGCCACCAGCATCGTCGTCAAGGCCAGCGATCCGGTGGCGCCGGCGCGTTGCCCCATCAGGGTGGTGACGGGAATGTTGGAGAACATCGACGCCCCGAGATCGCCGCGCAACGTGGCCCAGCCCCAGCTCGCAAACTGCTCGATCAGGGGCCGATCCAGGCCCAGGTTGGTCCGGATCCGTGCGATGTCTTGCGCCGTTGCCGTATCGCCGGCGATGATCGCAGCCGGATCCCCTGGAGCCAGGTGCAGCAGCGAGAACACGAAAATCCCGACGACCAGCATGACCGGGATCACGCCAAGCAGGCGGCGGAGGATGTAGGACAGCATCAGCTAATAGGTCACATCCCCTCAGGCGTAACGCTCAACATTCCACCATGGAATCGCTTCCGGTATCTGCACGAAGCCGCGCAGGCGATCGCTACGGTACGCGACAGGTGCTTGCCATTGCCCAGTTTTCACGTCATGGACGTAATTGATCATGGTGCGATTCAATCGCGCGGCCACGACCCGGCGCGCATCCACTGAGGGTGCGGCAGCCCATTCGTCGCGCAGCTTCTCAATCTCGGCATTTTCCGGCCACCCGAACCAGCCCTTGCGTCCGACTGCCGCGTGCGCGAACAACATGATTGGGCTGGACGCCGAGTTACCGCCGCTGAATGTGAAGAATACATTCCACCCGCCTTGGTCCGGTGGGTTCTGGTTGGACCGACGCGTTACGACCGCGCCCCAGTCGGTCGTGGCCAGTTGCACGTTGAACCCGACCTGCCGCAGTTGCTGCGCGACAACCGGCATGGTCATGTTCATCACATGGATGGTGGTGGCATGCAACAGGATGATGGGTTTGCCGTCGTATCCGGATTCCTTGAGCAACTCCCTGGCACGGGCCTGGCGTTGCGCCATCGGCGTGTTGATCATCAACGCCTCGGAACCGTCCTCGACGCCCATGGACGAGCCGCAGGTAAAGTGCGAGCCACAGGAGCGGTAGTACTTCGGGTCGCCCACAGCCGCGCGCTGGATATCTTCCTGATTGATCGCAAGTTGCGCTGCCTTACGTGCATTGATGTTATTGAACGGTGGATGCAGATGGTTCAACCGCACTTGTCCAATATTGCCGAGTTTGTTGAATGCCTCGACCTTCACCCCCGGTGCTGCGCTCAAGGCGGGTAACAATTCGGTGGCAGGCTGTTCAAAGAAGTCCACTTCGCCAGCCATTAGCGCCGAGGCTGCGGTTTGCTGGTCGGCGATGATGTCCCAGATGACCCGGTCCAACAATACGCGTTTGCCGCCGGCAATGCCGGACGCGGGCTCACTGCGCGGCACGTAGTCGGGATTGCGCTCGTAAACCACGCGACTACCGGGCCGGTATTCGGCCTCGACGAACTTGAATGGTCCAGAGCCGATGTGTTTGGTGATCTGGGTGTTCGGATCCGTTGCCGCGATTTCAGCCTTCATCATGACGCACAGAGGCGTCGTCGTTTTCGCCAAGGTGTCAAGCACTAGGCCGTAGGGCTCTTTAAGGACAAAGCGGAACGTTTTTTCATCGACGATGGGTGTATCGGCCATGCGTTCGAAAAGCTGCTGGCCAGCACCATCCTTGGCTTGCCAACGGCGCAGCGATGCAACGCAATCACGCGCTGTGACATTCGTGCCGTCGTGCCACTTGAGGCCCGGGCGCAGTTCGAAGGTGTAGGTCTTCTTGTCGGCCGAAATGTCGGTCTTGCCCACCATCTGGGGCTGCGGGTTGAAATTGGCATCGATGCCGAACAGCGTGTCGTACATCATGGC
>JANOUM010000543.1:0-4444 GCA_031416855.1 Rhodoferax sp.
ATGCGGGTGATCCCCCAGGTGCTGCCCACGATCGACGGCTTGGGTGTGCCACAGGTGCTCAAGGAGATCGTCTCCGCCAAGCGTGGCCTGTGCATCCTGGTGGGCGCCACCGGCTCCGGCAAGTCGACCACGCTCGCGGCCATGGTCGACTGGCGCAACGAAAACTCCTACGGCCACATCATCACGATCGAAGACCCGGTGGAGTTTGTCCACATGCACAAGAACTGCGTTGTGACGCAGCGCGAGGTCGGCCTGGACACCGACAGCTGGGGGATCGCCCTCAAGAACACGCTGCGCCAGGCGCCCGACGTGATCCTGATGGGCGAGATCCGCGACCGTGAGACCATGGAGCATGCGGTCGCCTTCGCAGAAACCGGCCACCTGTGCCTGGCCACGCTGCACGCCAACAGCGCCAACCAGGCGCTCGACCGGATCATCAATTTCTTCCCTGAAGAGCGGCGCTCGCAATTGCTGATGGACCTGTCGCTCAACCTCAAGGCGCTGGTCTCGCAGCGCCTGATTCCCAAACAGGACACCAAGGGGCGCACTGCCGTCGTCGAGGTGATGCTCAACACCCCGCTGATCTCCGACCTCATCTTCAAGGGCGACGTGTCCGAGATCAAGGAGATCATGAAGAAGAGCCGCAATCTGGGCATGCAGACCTTCGACCAGGCGCTGTTCGACGCCTACGAGAACAACGTGATCTCCTACGAGGACGCGCTACGCAATGCCGACTCCCTGAACGACCTGCGCCTGCAGATCAAGCTCAACAGCCAGCGCGGGCGGACCCAGGACCTGAGCGCAGGCACCGAAAACTTCGCGATCGTCTGAGTCGCAGCCCCTCCCCCAACGCCATCCATGCCAAGTACCAACCCCAAAACCTACACCTCCGCCCCGGCCCGCAAAGTCGCTTTTCTCGGCCTGGGCGTGATGGGTTACCCGATGGCCGGCCATCTGGCCCTGGCCGGGCACCTGGTCACGGTCTACAACCGCAGCGCGGCCAAGGCCGACGCTTGGTGCAGCGAGTTCGCTGCCCCGCCCGGAGCGCGCAGTGCAGCTACACCCAAAGAGGCCGCATCCGGCGCCGACATCGTGTTCTGCTGTGTCGGCAACGATGACGATCTGCGCAGTGTGACTTTGGGCGCGGACCAGGGTGATGACACGCGGGCCGGCGACGGGGCATTCGCCGGCATGCGACCGGGCAGCATCTTCGTCGACCACACCACCGCGTCCGCGAACGTGGCGCGCGAACTCGATGCAGAAGCCCGCAAGCTGGGCCTGCAGTTCGTCGACGCGCCGGTATCGGGTGGCCAGGCCGGGGCACAGAACGGCATGCTGACCGTCATGTGCGGCGCCGACCAGGCGGCCTTTGACGCGGTCGCGCCGGTGTCGATGGCGTTTTCACGCGCCTGTACCCTGCTCGGTGGCAGTGGCGCCGGCCAGTTGGCCAAGATGGTGAACCAGATCTGCATCGCCGGCCTGGTGCAGGGGCTGAGCGAGGCGATCGCATTTGGCCAGACGGCGGGCCTGGACATGGCGCAGGTGCTCGACGTGATCGGCAAGGGGGCGGCGCAAAGCTGGCAGATGGACAACCGCGGCAAGACCATGGTGGCCGACAAGTTCGATTTCGGATTTGCCGTGGACTGGATGCGCAAAGACCTCGGCCTGGTGCTGGACGAAGCGCGGCGCAACGGTGCACGGGTGCCGGTCACCGCCCTGGTGGACCAGTTCTACGGAGACGTGCAGCACTCCGGTGGCGGGCGCTGGGATACGTCGAGCCTGATCCGGCGCCTGAAGTAGGCGCCTGTCTCTGGCGAATCAGCTCTTGGGCGGCACCGCTGGCGCCGTCGCCGGCTGCGGCAAGGTGCGCTGCAGCTCCTCCTCGGGGATGATCTCCAGCACGCGCACCACGCGTTGCACGCCGCCGGTGCTGCGCGTGATGTCGGTGGCGCGGGTTGCCTCGCGCTGCGTCACGCGGCCCATCAGGAAGGTCGTGCCGCGCTCCGTAACCACCTTGAACGAGTTGGCGAAGATGTCCTTCGCATCGACCATGGCAGCCTTCACCTTCCCCGTGGTCAGCGCATCGGAAGAACGCTGCGTCAGGGTCGCGTTCCCCATCACCCCCAGCTCGTTGACAATGGCGCGCACGTTGTCGACCCGCGACACGATCTGCTCCACCAGTTGCCGGTCCTGCTGGTTCGGGACCTCGCCCGTGAGCAGCACCTGGCGGTTATAGCTCGTCACGTTGACGTGCACCCGGTCGCCCAGGCCTTCGCGGATGCGTCCGGCGGCACGCAGCTCGATGCCCTCGTCCTCCAGCTGCGCGCCCGACGTGCGCCGGTCGGTCGCGACCAGCGCCCCCATGGCGACGCCCCCGAGCATGATCGGCGCACAGGCGCTCAATACGCCGCCGAGGCATGCTGCGCAAACCGCAGTTGCGATAAATCTACCGGCCCGGATCTTCATGGTGATGATTCCTCTTGTTCACCCAGCAATTGCGTGTCAACGGCATCACACATGCAGTGCAGTGCCAGTATCTGTACTTCCAGAATTCGTGCCGCGCGGTCGTGTGGTACGCAGACGTGCACATCGGTGTCGCCCAGCAACTGCGTCATCTTGCCGCCGCCGTGGCCGGACAGCCCGATGACGACCATTTCGCGCTCATGCGCGGCCTGGATCGCATCGATCAGATTGGCGCAGTTGCCGTCGCACGATATCGCCAGCAGTACGTCGCCGGAGCCGCCCAGTGCGCGTACCTGGCGCGAAAAAACCGAGCTGAAAGCGTGACCATTGGCAATCGCGGTCAAGGTGGCGCTGTCGGTGGCCAGCGCAATGGCGGCGAGCTCTGGACGCTCGCGCTCGAACCCGCTCACGAAGCCGGCTGCAAAATGCTGCGCCGCCGCCGCCGAACCGCCATTGCCGCAGGCCAGCACTTTGCCGCCACTGGTGACACACACCATCAGCGCCTGAACCGCTGCGGCGATCGGCTTGCTCAAGACCTGGGCCGCCTGGTATTTCAGGTCTGCGCTGTCAATGAAGTGCTGTTCGATCCGCTGCTCAAGCATGAGGGCATGATAACCGTCGCGCCTGCAACCGGATGAAGTGCGGCCGCCGCCGCTCAGGACGCGTCAAACGCGCCGCGCAGCCATTCGATCGCGCCGGCATCTATCACCACCACATCGAATCTGCATGGTGGCGGCGAAGGCCACCGCATCAGGTAGTGGCGCGCGGCCAGCACGATGCGCTGGCGCTTCACCGCGCCGATGCTGGCTGCGGCACCGCCGTGTCCGGATCCCTGGCGCGAGCGCACCTCCACGAAGACTTCGGTGCCGTCGACGTCACGCATGACCAGGTCGATTTCACCGCCGCCACGGCCGGGCGTCCGATAATTGCGCATGACAAGGCGCAAGCCGGCATGCTGCAGATGACGCAGCGCGCGGTCTTCGGCCGCGTCCCCGCTCTGTTTGCTTGTCGGTGCACCCACAGCTAGCTTCCTTCCCGAACCTGGAATCCCGCATTGACTTCACCCTACGCCCCGGCCCTCGGTGCGGCGCATGCCGCGGCATCGATGCAGCATTATCCGCAGGCGGCCCTCTACCTGGTGGCCACACCGATCGGCAACCTGGCCGACATCACCCTGCGCGCGCTGCACGTGCTGCAGCTGGCCGATACCGTGGCATGCGAAGACACCCGACACACCCAGGCCCTGCTACGCGCCTATGGCGTGGAGAAGACCGGTGCCCAGTTGCTGGCACTGCACCAGCACAACGAGCAGGACGCAGCGCAGCAGGTGCTGGCGCGCATGCGCCTGGGGCAGCGCGTCGCCTATGTGAGTGACGCCGGCACCCCTGCGATCAGCGATCCCGGAGGGCGTCTGGTAGCCGCAGTGCATGGCGCGCGCCTGGTCACGATCCCGGTGCCCGGCCCGAGCAGCGTCACGGCAGCCCTGAGTGTGGCCGGCATCGACCTCGGCGACCCGCATGCGGGCGGCTTCGTGTTTGCCGGTTTTCTTCCCAGCAAGTCGACCGAGCGCCAGCTTGCCATTGCGGCGCTGGAGGCCGAACACCGTGCGGTCGTGCTGCTTGAAGCGCCGCACCGCATCGAAGCGGCGGCGGCGGGGCTGGCCCGGCTGGGCCTGCGCCGGCTGACGGTAGGTCGTGAACTGACCAAGCAATTCGAGGACATCGCGACGCTCCCGGCGCAGGACTTCGCCGACTGGCTGGCAGCTGACGCGAACCGCCTGCGCGGTGAGTTCGTGCTGGTCCTGCATCCGGCCCCGGTCGCATTGATCACAGGCACCGACACCCGGGTACTGAGCCTGCTGCTGGCGGAACTGCCCCTGAAAACTGCAGTCCGCCTGGCCGCCGAGATCACCAGCCAGCCACGCAATGCACTATACGACGCAGCTCTGGCACTGAAGTCAGGCCCCGCGAGGGACGACTGA
>JANOUM010000544.1:0-6872 GCA_031416855.1 Rhodoferax sp.
GGCTGATCCGCAGCTCTCGCTGGGCTCGAACGATTTCGAGTTGTTCGGGATTCCCGCGCGGTTTACCCAGGATCGGGCTGCCATCGATGCGCGCTGGAAGGATTTGCAACGCGAAGCTCACCCCGACCGGTTCGCGGGCCGCGACGCATCGGTGCAGCGCGCGGCGATGCAATGGTCGGTGCGGATCAACGAGGCCTACCAGCGCCTGAAAGACCCGCTCAGGCGGGCCGTCTATCTGTGCGAGCTGGGCGGCGGCGCCATCAACGCCGAGAGCAATACCGCCATGCCGGCGCAATTCCTGATGCAGCAGATGGAATGGCGCGACGCATTGGACGACGCACAGTCGGTTGATGACATCGATGTTTTGCAGGATCAGGTGCTGGCGTCTCGGCGCACGATACTGGACCAATGCGCGCAGTCCCTCGACGTGCAGCGTGACCTGGTGCGGGCGGTGTCGCTGGTGCGCTCGCTGATGTTCATCGAACGTTTCAGCGCCGACGTCGACAAACGCTGTGATCAGCTGGCGGACCGGGCCGCCGAATCGGCGGCGGCTTGCGCGGCGTCATCGGCCCGCTCCGAATGACCCAAGAATAGGCCTTTCGGCCGCCCACGCTCCATGGCATTGCTACAGATATCCGAACCCGGACAGTCACCCAACCCGCATGAACGACGTCTCGCGGTCGGCATCGATCTGGGCACCACGCATTCTTTGGTGGCGACCATGCGCCATGGTGTGGCCGAATGCCTGCCGGACGACCAGGGCAGGGTGATCCTGCCCTCAGTGGTGCGTTACATGGAGGCCGGCCGGCGGCAGATCGGTTTTGATGCCATCAACGCCGCCGCCCTGGACCCCCAGAATACGATCGCCTCGGTCAAGCGTTTCATGGGTCGCAATCTGAAGGATGTGGCCGACAGCGGCCGGCTGCCGTACCGTTTTGTCGACAAGCCCGGCATGCTGGCGCTGGCGACGGCCGATGGAGAAAAGTCGCCGGTCGAGGTCAGCGCAGACATCCTGGCCACGCTGCGTTATCGCGCACAGGACAGTTTTGACGACGAGCTGTATGGGGCGGTGATCACCGTACCAGCCTATTTTGACGATGCGCAGCGTCAGGCCACCAAGGATGCCGCACAGCTGGCCGGGCTCAACGTATTGCGGCTGATCAACGAGCCGACCGCAGCCGCGATCGCGTATGGCCTGGACAACGCCAGCGAAGGCGTCTATGCAATCTACGACCTGGGTGGCGGCACCTTCGATATCTCGATCCTGCGCCTGACCCAGGGCGTGTTCGAGGTCATCGCAACCGGCGGCGATTCCGCGCTGGGTGGTGATGACTACGACCGGACGCTGGCACAGTGGGCGCTGGAGCAGGCGGGCCTGCAGGCCATATCGGCGTCAGACAAGGTGACGATCGCCCAGGCAGCCCGCGCCTGCAAAGAGGCGCTCTCAAGCCACGACAGCGCCGTGCTGGACGCCGTGTTGGCGGGCACTGCGCTGCATGTGCCGGTCACGCGCGGCCAGTTCGATGCGGTCACACAGGGCCTGACGGCGCGCACCATATCCGCCGCCCGCAAGGCCCTGCGGGACGCGCGTCTGGCGGTCGAGGATATCCAGGGAGTGGTTATGGTCGGTGGCTCCACGCGCATGCCGCAGGTACAGCAGGCCGTTGCCACGTTTTTCGGGCGCGCACCACTGAACAACCTGAACCCGGACGAAGTAGTGGCACTGGGCGCGGCCATTCAGGCCAACCAGCTGGCTGGCAACAACCCGTCGGGGGACCTGCTGCTGCTCGACGTGGTCCCGCTGTCGCTGGGCATCGAGACCATGGGCGGCCTGGTCGAGCGCATCGTGCCGCGCAACCAGACCATTCCCACGGCGATGGCGCAGGACTTCACGACCTACAAGGATGGGCAGACCGCGATGGCGCTGCATGTGGTCCAGGGCGAACGCGACATGGTCGCCGATTGCCGCAGCCTGGCGCGCTTCGAGCTGCGCGGTTTCCCTGCCCTGGTGGCAGGGGCGGCACGGATCCGCGTGACCTTCACGATCGACGCCGATGGCCTGCTGCAGGTGGCGGCGCGCGAACTGAACAGCGACGTGCAAGCCCACATCGACGTCAAACCCACCTATGGCCTGGACGACCAGGAAATCGCCCGGATGCTGAAAGAGAGCTTCACGACGGCTCAGTCCGACATGCGGGCCCGGGCGCTGGCCGAGGCCCGGCTCGATGCCGAGCGGCTGCTGCTGGCGACGCAAACCGCGCTGGATGCCGACCGCGCGCTGCTCGACCCCCACCAGCAGGAGCAGATCGAGTCCCTGATGGTTGACGTTCGCTCCAGCATCGCACTGGACGACCCTGCGGCCATCGAGGCAATCAGCAAGACCCTGTCGGACGGGACGCAGACATTTGCAGCCATGCGCATGAACCACGGCATCCAGCAGGCGCTGGCCGGCAAGAACATCGAGACCGTTTGAGACGGATCCCGCCCCCCATGCCCACCATCAAGATATTGCCCCATGCCGAATACTGTCCCCAGGGGGCGGAGGTGTCCGCACCGGCGGGCACGTCGATCTGCGAGGCGTTGCTCGACCACCATATCAACATCGAACACGCCTGCGACCTGAGTTGCGCCTGCACCACCTGCCACGTCATCGTGCGCCAGGGCTTCGAGTCGCTCGGCGAGATGGATGAGAACGAGGAAGACCTGCTGGACCGCGCCTGGGGCCTGGAGCCGCAGTCACGCCTGAGTTGCCAGGCGATACTCGCACAGCAGGATGTGGTGGTGGAAATACCGCGCTACTCGATCAACCACGCCAAGGAAAACCACTGACATCGGGCCATGCGACAGATATTCCTGGATACCGAAACCACCGGCCTGTACGCAGAGCAGGGCGACCGCATCATCGAGATCGGTTGCGTCGAGTTGCAGAACCGCAAGCTTACCGGCAGCCATCTGCATTTCTACCTGAACCCCGGGCGCGACAGCCATGAGGAAGCGCTCAAGGTACACGGCATCAGCAACGAATTCCTGCGCGACAAGCCGGTCTTCGCAGCCGTGGCCGACGCGCTGCTAGAGTACGTGGCCGGGGCCGAAATCATCATCCATAACGCGGCCTTCGACATCGGCTTTCTGAACCAGGAGCTGGCACAGATCGGTCGCCCGCCGTTCCGGCAGTTTGTCGGCGGCGTGACCGACACACTGGTCATGGCCAAGGAAATGTTCCCCGGCAAGCGCAATTCGCTCGATGCCCTGTGCGACCGCCTGGGTGTGGACAACTCCGGCCGCACCCTGCACGGTGCGCTGCTGGATGCCGAACTGCTGGCCGACGTCTACATCAACCTGACCCGGGGCCAGGACGCGCTGCTGATGGACTCCGGCGTGGCGCAGACCCACGATGTAGGCGGTGTCGTCATTGACCTGCGTGCATTCGACCTTCCGGTACTGGCAGCCAACACCCAGGAGCTCGAAGCCCACGCCGACGTCCTGCGCCAGCTTGACAAAGCCAGCGGTGGAAAGACGGTCTGGCAGGCGGCCGGGGCCTGAGCCTGTGCCATAATCCAACGCTGTTTCCGGGCCGACACCAAACGGAAAACAGGGCGGTTAGCTCAGGGGTAGAGCACAGCATTCACACTGCTGGGGTCGGAGGTTCGAAGCCTCCACCGCCCACCAAAAACCCACAAAGAATCAAGGACTTGCGCATATCGCCAAGTCCTTTTTGCTTTTGGGTATGAAAAAAGTATGTAAAACCGAGGTTCGCTCCAAGCAAGATCCCCGTACTTACCGCAGGCGAAATACCAGCCTGGCGCGTAGAGCACCGCCATCCGCTTGCTGCACCGGGGCAGGTGAACCGCATGGGTCAACCCTACTGACTGAGCAAGCCCGCCCCGCGGATGCCACCGGCGCCAGGCCAAACGAATCAGGCCCTCCGCGGGAATTCAAATCGGGTTGCAAGGTCTGGCCGGTTCGTGTATCCGATTCGCGCACGGGCGACGAATCCCCAGCCGACCCGACTGGTGAGTCCTTCGCCCGATATGGCGACGCTTTCGAGGGATGATGCTGGTGATGTGGCACCTGGCCGCCACTACGCCGACGCAGTATCAGCTGCGCTCAGGCCATTGGGTTGCAAGTTCAAGGTGATCGACGTCGACCTGTTGGGCCTTGCGCCCAAGGGCGATGCCGTTGATTGGCTGGCCGACCATCCCGAGGCGAAAGCAGAAGATGTGCTGGCCCTGGCCTGTGAGCAAGATCCAGAAATCGCGCCAGGCGACGATAGCGCGAAGGTCGCCGGGTCTGAAGCAGCCCAAGCCAATGCGCACGGCCAGGCGGCCGAAGACGCGCCCAACTCCTGCAGATATGGCGGGGGCCGCTTCGAGCTGACACAGCGCGGGGTGCTATTCACCGGGACCGACCATGAGGGCAACCAGAAGGCGCCGGTGTGGGTATGTTCCCCCTTGGGGGTGATCGCCAAGACGAGAGATAGCAAGAGCGGGGAATGGGGCCGGCTGCTCGAGTGGTTTGATGACGACAACGTCAGGCACCAATGGGCCATGCCCCTGGAACTGCTGGCAGGCGACGGTACCGACGTGCGGCGCGAACTGGCGCGCCTGGGATTGCACATCGCCACCGGCCGCTCGGCCCGTGATCTGCTGGCGGCCTACATCAAGGTTTGGCCGGTCAACCAGCGGGCGCGTTGCGTCGAGCGGCTCGGCTGGCATGGGGCGGTCTATGCGATGCCGTCGGAGACCATCGGCGACGCCGGCGAGCTGGTGGTGTTTCAGAACGCGCATGCGATAGAGCCCGCATTTGCGACTGCTGGCACCGCCGAAGAGTGGCGCGATTCGGTGGCGGCGCTGGCAGCGGGGAATTCGCGGGTGGTGTTCGCGGTGTGCACGGCATTCGCAGGGGCACTGGCCGCATTGGTTGGCGAGGATGCGGGTGGATTCCATCTGCGCGGCAAATCGTCATGCGGCAAGTCGACGGTACTCAAAGCTGCGGCATCTGTGTGGGGCGAGCCCCTGACTTATGCACGGGCTTGGCGCGCCACAGCCAATGGTCTGGAAAGCTTGGCATCGCTGCACAACGACGGCCTGCTGATTCTGGATGAACTCAGCCAGTGCGACCCGAAAGAGGCGGGGGAAGCGGCCTATTTGCTGGCCAATGGCCAGGGCAAGGCGCGTGCGCACCGAACCGGGACGGCACGCGCTTCGCTGCGCTGGAGATTGCTGTTCCTGAGCGCCGGCGAGGAATCGCTGGCGGCGCTGATGGCGCGCTCCGGATACAAGGCCAACGCGGGGCAGCAGGTTCGGCTGGCCGACTTCGACGCCGATGCAGGGGTGGGCCTGGGCGCCTTCGAGACCTTGAACGGATGCGACAGCCCGGCGGCGCTGTCGCTCGCTCTGAAGGACGCGGCGACTCGCCACCACGGCGCGGCCGGTGTGGTTTGGCTGCGTGCCATCGTCAATGACCGCGACAAACTGACCGACCTCATCACCGGTGGCCTGCTCCAGTTCGTTGCCGAGAACACACCGCCAGCTGCGGCCGGGCAGGTGCTGCGCGTGGCGCAACGTTTCGGCCTGGTGGCAGTGGCCGGCGAGCTTGCGACGCACTACGGGGTAACGGGCTGGGATGAAGGTGAGGCCACCCAGGCGGCGGGTCGGTGCTTTGCCGCGTGGCTGGATTCCTTCGGAGGCGCTGGCAACCGGGAAGACCGGATCCTGCTTGCGCAGGTGCGCGGGTTCTTCGAGACGCACGGCGCCAGTCGCTTCGAGGACGTGGGCGCGAGCATCGATCAACGCGTCATCAACCGCGCCGGGTTCTACAGGGCGGGCGTGGATGGGACCAGGGAATTCCTGGTATTGCCCGAAGCCTTCAAGCGGGACGTATGCGCCGGCTTCGACCTGAAAGCGGCGACGCAGTGTTTGCTGGCGCAGGGCTGGATCTCGCCCGGCGCCGACGACCGACCGACACAGAAACCCCGATTGCCTGGCATCGGCACGGCGCGGGTGTACGTCTTCACGAACAAGTGGGCCGACGCCGAGTGAGGCTCGATTTCTGGACCCTCATGCAACCTGATGAAAACGTGTGGGGACACTGGGGACAATGGGGACACCAGCAACGACGCGGGCTTCAGTGTTCGCGCGTGCCCAGACCGAAGTGGGGACAAATGGGGACATTGCAGCCCCGGTGTGTGATCTGCTCGTGCAACTTCCTGCGACTTGTCCCCATTTGTCCCCAGTTGTCCCCCGGCGGTGATCGCCGAAAAGCTCAATATTGGCGCGGTGTCCCCATTGTCCCCAGTGTCCCCATCGAAACGGCGCAGGTTTCGGGAGCCGCCGGAGGATTGTCAAACATCAACGACACGAGGCAAGAAGCCTACAATTGTTGTTCCGGGCGAGACCGATTTGGCGTGCCTCGATTCTCGTGGGCTGCACTCCTCCCTTTGAAGCGCGCCGCAGGTAAATTCTTGGCAGTGGAGTTGAATTGGGGAAATCAACATATTTCGGCTATCTCGTCACGGATTCAGGTTAATGCCACGCGGGTACTGACATGAAAAGGAGCCATCCGCCCGTCCACCAGATCGAGTTGCGCATCGTCCAACTCTCAGAACTTTTCAATTCGATGGATCCGACGCCTTTCCATCATCGCGATCTCGATCCGAATGCCGAAGAGTTTCTGGAAAATTGGGCGCTGGAGTTTCCGCAGGAAAGCCACTTTCGCATCATCCTCCAGATCGAAAAGATGCCACCGGAAGATCCCACTTCGCTGGTCGCCGAGGCCATCCACAACCACTTCGAAGACAAGTCGGTGCTGGCCAAGCGCAACCTGCGCATGCTGCTGCTGGAGGGGCGCACCAGCCTGCTGATCGGCGTCGG
>JANOUM010000545.1:0-2051 GCA_031416855.1 Rhodoferax sp.
CTGCCCGTGGATCGGCTGGCCCTGGAACTCGACGCTGCCCTTGAACGGGTCGATCACGCCGGCAATCGTGTTGAGCAGTGTGGTCTTGCCAGCGCCATTGGCACCGAGCACGGCAACGATGTGCCCGGCGTGCAGATCGAGATTCACGCCCTTGATCGCATTGACCGGGCCGTACCAGGTCTCCAGGTTCTTGACGGCGAGGACGGGCGCGTTGCTCATGTCATCCCCCCAGGTAGGCCGCGATCACGGCCGGGTCGCCCTGGACCTGTTGTGGCGTGCCCAGCGCCAGCACCTGGCCCAGGTTCATGCACAGCACCCGATCGGCCGCCTCGGACACCAGCGACATGTCGTGCTCGACCATGATCACGGTGATGCCCAGGTCTTTCTGTATATCGTCGATCCAGAAGGCGAGCTCGCGGGTTTCCTCCGGGTTCAGCCCGGACGCCGGCTCGTCCAGCAGCAGCAGGCGGGGTTGTGTGCACAGCGCACGTGCCAGTTCGACCACCTTGCGCACGCCGTAGGGCAGGCCGGCCACCGGGCTGTTGCGATGCGGCATGAGGTCGAGCAAGTCGATGACGTCTTCCACCTGGGCGCGCGACTGCGCCTCGGCCGCACGCACACCGGGCGTCCACAACCACTGGGCGGCGAAATTGCCGTGGTCGAAACGGTGGCGGCCGAGCAGCAGGTTGTCGAGCACCGTGCCACCCTCGAACAGCTCGATGTTCTGGAACGTGCGCGCAATGCCGCTGTGCACCACCTTGTGCCGCGCCAGCCGGGTGATGTCCTGGCCTTCGAATTCCACCCTGCCGGCGGTGGGGTCGAACACCCGGGTGATTACGTTGAGCATCGAGGTCTTGCCCGCACCGTTCGGGCCGATGATGGCAAACACCTCGCCCTGTTCGACCTCGAAACTCACTTGGCCGATGGCCTGCACACCGCCGAAACGCAGCGACACATCCTTGGCTGCAAAAACGCTCATGCGACCAGTTCCGTGCTGCGCACTGCGGTGCCATGAACCTTGGGAGCGGCCCGGCGGTTCAGGCCCGAAACCTCCGTGCTGCGCACTGCGGTGCCATGAACCTTGGGAGCGGCCCGGCGGTTCATTTGTACCGCTCCGACTTCATGTAGCTCTTGCCGCGCTTGAACATGTCCTTGCGGTACAGCGGGAAGGTTTCGAGGAAGGTCTTGCACTTGATCCAGCGGCCGTTCAGGCCCTTGGGCTCGAACAGCACGAACAGCGCCAGCACCAGGCCGAAGACAAAGGTCTCCAGGCCGAATTGCTTGGAGATCTGCTCGGGCAGCATCGGCTTGATGCGCGAGATGAAGGTGGGCAGCATGCTGATCAGCATCGCGCCCAGGATCGCGCCACGCAGTGAACCCAGGCCGCCGATGGTGACCATGAGCACCAGCTCCAGCGACAGGATCAGTCCGAAACCCTCCGGCGTAAGGAAGCGCACATGGTGCGCGAGCAATGCCCCGCCCAGGCCGGTGACCATGGCCGAAATGACGAAGGCCAGCACTTTGTACCCGGCGACCCAGATGCCCAGGCTGTAGGCGGCGGCTTCGGAGTCGCGTACCCCCATGAACGCGCGCCCAGTCTTGGCGCGGATCAGGTTCACCAGGCCGAGCAGCACCAGCACCAGCACGCCCAGGCAGAGGTAATAGAACGGTCTGAGACCGGCCATGTCGAAACCCGCAAATACCGGATTGCCGACCGTCAGGCCGTTGAAGCCGCCAGTGACACTTTTCCAGTGTCCGATGGTGTGTTCGGTCAGGATCGCGAAGGCCAGCGTCACCATCGCCAGATACAGCCCCGACACCCGGATCGCCGGCAGCCCGATGACGAGCCCGATGGCGCCGCTGAAACACGCCGCCAGCAGCATCGACAGCGCGAACGGCACGCCCTGCGCCAGCAGCCAGGTGTGGGCATAGGCGCCGATCGCGATGAAGGCCGAGTGCCCGAGCGAGACCTGCCCGGTGTAGCCCACCAGCACCATCAGCCCGAGGCTGGCGATGCACATGATGAACAGGTAGGAGATCTCGCCCACGTA
>JANOUM010000546.1:0-2993 GCA_031416855.1 Rhodoferax sp.
TTGGCCGGCATCACGCGTTCTTCGCAGTAGCTGCCGGGCGGCTGGCTGGCATAGGCGGCGCGGTCGCCGACCGTCAGGTGCGTCACGCCGTCACCGATGGCCTCGACGATGCCCGAGGCCTCCATGCCCAGTTGCAGCGGCATGGTCATGGGGTACAGGCCGTCGCGCTGGTAGATGTCGATGAAGTTCAGGCCCACGGCCTTGTGGCGGATGCGGATCTCGCCGGGGCCGGGCTGGCCGACGGTGACGTCCACCAGTTGCAGGACCTCGGGTCCGCCGTGTTTCTCGATGCGTATGGCTTTGCTCATGGATGTTTCCTTGGTGAAAAAAATGGTTCATGCGGGCCACTGCGGCGCCCGCTTGTCGATGAACGCCGACACGCCTTCCAGCGCTGTCGTCCATCCTGTTGCAGGTGATGGTATAGGCTGCGTCGGCGTACGCGGCGTCGATGCCTTTTTCCAGCTGGCGGTAGAACAGGGCCTTGCCCAGCGTCACCGCCACCCTGGGCTTGGCAAGGATACTCGCCACCAGGCGTTCGACCTCGGCGTCGAGTACCGCCGCGTCCACCACCCGGTTCAGCAGCCCGCGCGTGCGGGCCTCGTGCGCGCTGATGAACTCGCCGGTGACCAGTATCTCGAACGCATCCTTGCGGCCCAGGTTGCGCGACAACGCCACACTGGGCGTGGAGCAGAACAGGCCCAGGTTGACGCCGCTGACCGCAAACCGCGCATCGAAAGCCGCCACCGACAGGTCGCACATCGCCACCAGTTGGCAGCCGGCTGCGGTGGCCATGCCCTGCACCCGCGCCACTACCGCCACCATCGACTGCGATCGTCTGCGCCGATTGACGTGGCTCGACAGATCGGTGGCGAGGAGCAAGGCCACGTTGGCAAGCTCTTCGGGCTGCGCACCGCGGCGCAAGGGATTCAGCCGGCCCTGCCGGATCCTGCGCCGGTGATGATCGCAACCCTGCCGTCCAGCAACTTGCCCATCGGCGTTTTCCTTGGCCACCCCCTATGGGGGCCAGCACCATCGATCCATCGGCAGAAAACCGGCCGCGGGCTTCACTCCCACCAGGGATAGAACCCGGGCATGTCGGAGGACGCCTGGTCGGAGAACACCGGTGGCCGCTTGTCGCGGAAGGCGCGCACGCCTTCCTTGCCGCTGGTCTGGCTGGCGTAGAAGATCGCCAGCGAATCCACCTGATGCGCCTTGAGGGGATGGTCCTGCGCCGAATTGCGGTACAGCATCTGACGCGTCAACGCGAGCGCCACCGGGCTGTGGGCAATGATCTTGCGGGCCAGCGCATAGGCCTGCGGCAACAGGTCGTCGGGTGCGTGGACCGACCGGATGAATCTGGCCGCCAGCAGCGCCTGCGCATCGAGAATCTCGCCGGTGTAACACCACTCGAGCGCGGTTTGCAGTCCGACCAGCCGCGGCAGGAACCAGCTGGAGCAGGCTTCGGGTGGGATGCCAATCTTGTTGAACACAAAACCGACCCGGGCCTTGTCAGAGGCGAGACGGATGTCCATTGCGCAGGTCATGGTCGCGCCGATGCCGACAGCCGCGCCGTTGATGGCGGCAATGACCGGCTTTTTGCAATCGTAAATGGCCAGAGTCACCTTGCCACCGGAATCGCGCACACCGTCCTCGATGTCCGCCTCCTGCGTGCGCTGCCGCATGTCTTCGAGCGTGGGGCGCAGCGTTTCATTCAGGCCGAACACATTGCCCGGCGCGCTCAAGTCCATGCCGGCGCAAAAGGCGCGACCCGCCCCGGTGACCACCATCGCGCCCACGTCGTCATCGTCGCTGGCACGGCGGAAGGCGTGAATCAGTTCATGGGACATTTCAACCGTGAAGGCGTTCAGGAGTTCTGGACGGTTCAGCGTGAGCGTCAGGATGCGGTCCTGAATTTCATAACGTAGTGTGGTGTAGGTCATCTGAAGTGAGAGTCCCAATTAAAGACATGCTGATCATTACTGGACAGTGCCAAGTTCTCCGTATGAGTTCACGCCGCCAAGCGATCGACGTCAGGGGCGGGTCGTGCTTGCGATATTTGATCATGATTTTCTTGAGGTCAGGCGCAAAAGCGGGAACCGAGAAAAATGCCGGGAGGGTGGAGCGCAGGGCGCTGGCCACGATGAGTTCGGAGGGCGGCATTGCCGGATTCAGGGTGCAAGTTCGTCAAGAAGGAGGACTTGCCCGCGGTGCGCAAGCAGCGCAAGAACTACGAGCGCATGAGGCTCCTGATGGAGCACTGGATTGACTTGGCAACGGAATTGTCAACCCTGCGGCTGATCAAGGAAAGCAGTTGAGCAGCGGCGAGAACTTGGCACTGTCCAGTAGTTACTGAAAAGTTATATCGTGCACTCTGGCACCAGCACCCGCCGGCGGCGCTCCTTCAGCACCACGTCCGCCGCGCGGTGCTGAAGGCTTTCGCCGTAACCCTCTGCCGATGTGGCGCGCATAATAAGCGCGTCCGAATCTATCCCCTATTTACGTACCATTCCGCGATTTCATCACTGGTCGGCAGCCAAACGTCGCGATGGCTGGTGATGTAGGCAAGCGCCTTGTCCAGATATTTGCTGCGGAAGGGGAGTCCGGTGACGAAGGGGTGCAGGGCCACGCACATCACTCTTCCCGTATGTTTCCCTTCCTCGTAAAGCACGTCGAACTGATCGACCAGCAACTGGTAAAAATCTTCCCCCGAAAAGCTTTTTCCGACAAACAGCGGGATGTCGTTCACTTCGATGGAATACGGCACGGAAATCATTTTTCCGCGTTTCGTATTCAATTTGAAAGGCTGGTCGTCATTGCACCAATCGCAAACATAGGTGATCCCCAACTCTTCCAGCAAGTCAGGCGTGTTGAACGTTTCCGAAAGCGCCGGCCCCAGCCACCCCCTGGGCTGTTTCCCCGTGGACTTTTTCAACGTGGTGACGATATCGGTCAGATAGGCCCGTTCCTGATCGATGTCCATACCGGCCTGAAGG
>JANOUM010000547.1:0-6860 GCA_031416855.1 Rhodoferax sp.
CAAAAACCCCGGTCGGTTCATGGTCGGGTCCGACACTTGGGTCAACCAGCGCTGGCTGTATTACGACGAACTGATGCAGGCCTACCGGCGCTGGCTGGGCGATCTGCCGGCCGAGGTCGCGCGCAAGGTCGCGTGGACCAATGGCGCCGCGCTGTTCGGCGTGCCATAGCGGCATCAAGGTCTATTGCGACCCCCAATTTTCGAGGTCTTTCATGCGCCACGGCCGCACTGGCACGCACCCGGCGTGCACGCGCCACCGCGAGCATGGGCACAACACCCAGCGCGACACCAGGGGCGCGATGCGGTCGTACCAGCGATGCAAACGCGCCGTGCGGCGGGCCGTGCTGGTCGGGCTCCCGGTCGCCCCAAATGGCCTGGCAAGCGCAGTATCAGGACCAGATGAAGCCCAGTGTTCGTGGCGGCGCAGGCAGAGTGTGGGTTTTGAGGATGGCTGCGGGGGCGGTATCTGGGCCCTGGACCCTGCTGCGCGACATCCGCAGCCGGACCGTACCGCTTTGATCCGTGTGGATTTTCAGGCAGGCAACTGCCACTCCATCAGCGCGATACCTGTCATCCACGGCACGACCGCCTGGTAGGAGAGCAACTCCGCTTTGCAGTCCCCGGCCGCACCGGCAGCTGCGAGCCAGTTGCGGATTTCCTGCCCCCCCCCGCCGCCGTTTTCCTCTACCCATTGCGTTGTTCGAAGTGCCAGTTCCGCGCCGCGGCCGCAAACCAGCAGGTCAATCACCTCCCGGTCGAACTGCTCGCCGATACGCGCGTTGTTCATCTCCGACATCCGATTGATCCGGGGCAGCAACAATTCCTGCATTCGGCCAGGATTGTCTCGGCCTGAAATCATCTGTTCGATGATCTCGGCATCGGATGGGTTCTGGGGACGGTCCGGGTCGGGAATGGGAAGCCAATGGGAGAGGCCGCCCGTCCCGAGAACCGCCACGCGCAAGTCATCGGAAAAGGTGGCGATGGCACGACCCACGGCTGTTCCAAGCTGGTGGGCGCGGCGTAGCGGGGCCAAAGGTGCCGCAATGGTGTTGACCATGACAGGTACCAGAGGGATGTTCGCCTCGGGTAGCAAAAAATGCAGTGGCGATGCGAATGCGTGGTCGAGCTTCAGCCGGCGCGAGGTGGCGACGTCGATACCGGCATCCAGCAGGTAACCGGCAAGGAAGCGGCAAAACGAGTCGTGCATGTCGAAGCTCGCCGCTGGAACACCTGCATCGCCAAATGTTTCAGTATGGCTGCCGATGCCGATGCAAAACGCGGGCATGTTGTCCAGATGAAAACTTTGAAAATGGTCTGAGCCAAATATGACCAGCAGATCGGGCCGACTATCGACGAGGCGCTGGCGCATCGTGTCCAATGCGCCGAACACGGCATGGCGTTGCGCTTCATCCAACTTGTGGGGTGTGCGAACCATCTGCGCGGTGTGCGCAAGGGCACCAGCAAAAATGAGTTGCGCCATGCTTGACTTTCATCAGGCCGCACGGTGCGACCATGAAGGCCGGGAGAGTAACAAGCCTATTTTCCGAAGAAGAAATCAATTGCGGTCTTGTTGAAGCGGGCCGGTTCGTCATTCTGGGCTACATGACCTGAATCGTCGAACACTTCGAAATCCGCAGCAGGCAACAAGACACGCAATTCCTGAACGAAGCTGGGTGCCGCAAACACGTCGTGTTCACCCCAAACAAATTTCATCGGGATTCCCAGGCGCGGTAACCGGTGGCTCAGATCGAACCATTGGGATTGGGCGGGTTCATTGCGCAGCCGCGTGCGCATGTAATTGAGAAAAGAACGTTGCGCCTCGGCCACACCGGATTGCAGCGCCGTCTGGAACCGGGCTTCCAGCAACTCCTCCGTGATGTTCTCAGGATGGTGCATCAATACTTTGAAGATCTCGCGCAGGCTCTGTTTTGTGCCGTCGAATCCCGCGAGCGCTTTCACGCCGACAATCTTGTCGGGATCCAGCCCCATGGCGTGGGCAATCGTGCCGCTGCTGACCAGGAGCAGCTTTTTCACCCGGTCCGGATCGTCGACGGAAAAACGCGCCGCTACGTAAGCGCCGAGCGAGTTTCCGCCCAGATACATCTTGTCCAGGCACAGTACATCGATGAAGGCCGATACGTGGTTGACAAGCGTCTTGTGCGAATATTCCACGTCCGTGGGTTTGTCGGTGCCGCCATAACCCAACATGTCCACTGCGATGACACGTCCGTGCTGCGCCAGCGCCGGGATGGCCTGGCGCCAGTTGAATTCCCCGGAAGCCCCGGGCCCACCGCCGTGGATGAGCACGATGGGGTCTCCATCGCCGTATTCGACGTAATGGGTCTTGTATTTTCCAACACGGACATTTCGTGAAAAGAAAGCGTTTTTTTGCGTCATTGGGTCTGCCCTCTTGAAGTTTAAAAAAAGGCCGTGAGGTTCTTGGCCATGAGAACGCTTTGGTCAAGCACGATCCATCTGCGGGCGATCTTCCAGCCGGTGCCGGAGCGCCGCAGCGTGTCCTTGCGCTTGCCCACAAAAATGTCGGTCTCCGACTCCAGGCGGTTGCGATAAAGCAGGAAGCGAAGATCCACCTGGATTTCGCCATGACCGGTACCGGCTTCGGCAATCGTTACATTGGATACCATGTGTGTGGTGCGTGACAGCGGCTCCTCGGCCCAATGGACGCCCGTTTCGATTTGTCGCACCCGTTGCTGAAGCGTGAACTTGTCTTCGTCGAACCAGTTGATGTCCTTGCCTTCCCGTGTATCGGCGCTTGCCTGGTCTGAATGGCGCACGTTGCGCCGCATCGGCATGAAATAGCGGATGTCTTCAGTCAGCAAATCGAGCCAGGCGGAAAACTGCCGGCCATCCAGCAGATTCGCCTCGTGAAAAAGAAACTCTTCGATCTCGCGCACCAGCAGCAGGTGCGTCAACCGGTCGGGTACTTCAGCGGCCGATGCGGTCAGCGCCGGGGATGATGGGGTGTCGGCAGCGGGCATTCGAAGCTCCGTCTAGCGTGGTGTGTCGCAGCGCTGCATTACCTGTTGTGCCGCCGGTACGGGCCGGTCCATGAGTGATGCCCAGCGCCCGTAAAAGCCGCGCTGGTTGTGCTCGCTGATTCCCTCGGAAACGGCACCCAGGGTGTTGACCAGGTGCGAACCCGGGGCCTCAAATGGTGCGCCCGCACCCAACTGGTAGTTGAACGGGTACCGCTTTGCAATGGTGCTTTGGCATGACTGGTGGGCGTAACCCCAGTTTTCCATGTCGTCCTGTTCGGTCATGCCGGCCGGACCGGCATAACGCATCATGTAGGAGCGCAGCACGTCCTTGACTTCTTGCGGAGCCGACTTGGGCAACAGGTACCAACGCCATGCCTCGGTTTCGTTGGCCCCGTTCGGATGCCACACCGCAATGCTGGTGCGGCCATTCGAGAATGACATATTGGGGAAAAGGGTGCCTCCGTTCCAGGCCAGACGTGCCCGCTCGCCCAGGCGCCGCTGGCGTTCTTCATAGGCAGTGCGGAAGTATTCCTCCACCACGGGATGGGCCGGATATTGCGGCGTATACGGGTAATCGCCTTGTCGCAACGATGCCCGCCCGCCATGTCCAAAGGCAGGATCCGAGAGATTCAGCGTATGACTTGGATCCTTGATGACGTCAAAGGTATGGCGGCCTTTGGCGAGAGACGGACTGATGTTGAGCCGGTCTACGGAAGCATGGCTGACGTTGTGGTAGATGTCCCCAGAGAAATTTTCCGCTGCCCATTTCCAGTTGCATGGCATGCGCCATTTTTGGATACCACCGATGACTTCCAACTCGCTGTCTGAGCCGTCGGGCAGATCCAGAAAGCCGTCAAGATAAGGGAGCGCCGCTCCCATCCCAGTCTTAAAGTCATCTCCCCCTGCGTCCCAGCAACCCCATACCGTGCCGCGGTAGTTGGTGATCTGGGGAACCTCGATCAAACCCCAGGCAGCTTTGTCGAGTCTGTCGCCATAACCATTCTTGAGTTCGGGAACGCCAGCCAACGCACCGTCAGAGCTGTAACCCCAGCCGTGGTACGGGCATACGAACACCTTGGCGTTGCCGAAGTCGTAGCGGCACAGGCGCATGCCGCGATGGCGACAGGAGTTCAGAAAGATATGGATCTTGCCTTGTACATCGCGGTTAAGAATGACGGAATCCTCGCCCATACGCGACAGAAAAAAGTCACCGTTGGCAGGAATCTGGCTTTCGTGGCCAACAAACATCCAACTGCGCGCGAAGACCCGTTCCTGTTCCTGCGCGTAGACATGCGGATCGGCAAAAATCCTCCGATCAATCGTGCCCCGCTCCAGGTTCACCAAGCCTTCCGTGTAGCGAAGAGTCGCGTCGTTCTGGTTCTGGATCGGCAACAAAATGTATCCTCACAGGTGTCGCTTCGCAAGTGATTCTGCACAGCGGAGAAATACTTAGGAATATAATAATATCATACCGTCCAGCGCGTCCAAGAAGAAAAAACAGGGTTGAGGAAACTGGTGTCGGGGTCGCGTCAGCCGCTCACCGGCAAGGCGCCCTGGCGAGGATGAAAACTGGTTCACAAGACTATTTGCAAAGGAGACATTGAATGAAATTCCTGAATCTTTTAATCTCGGCCGCGCTTTTGCCCGGCACCATGGCGCTTGCCCAGATCGCGCCATCCACCACGACTACCGGCGAAGTTTTCCCCAAACACACCGTCACGCTGGTGGTGTCCGCGGGCGGGCTGGTCGACACACTGGCGCGAACCATCGGACCGTTGCTCAGCGAGCGCTGGAAGCAGCCGGTGATTGTTGAGGCGCGTCCTGGAGCCAGTGGCACGATCGGCTCCGAGTTCGTCGCCCGTGCCGCGCCGGACGGCCACACGCTGATGCTGAATTCGGCCGCTGCGTTTGCCATAACGCCCGCCGTGTACAAGAATTTGCGTTTCGACCCGGCGAATGACTTTACCGGTGTCACGCTGCTGGGCGACGTGGGATTTGTCCTGCTGATCAATCCCAACCAGCTCAACGTGAAAAACATGGCGGAGTTTCAGGCGGCGGTCAGGGCCGCGCCCGGCAAGTACAACTACGCCAGTCCAGGCGCGGGCACTAGCCACCAGTTCGGCATGGAACTTTTGAAGCAACGCATGGGACTCAACATGCAGCATGTACCGTACAAGACGGTGCCGGCCATGATCACTGACCTGATTGGTGGGCAGGTGCAGGCCTTGTTGCTGTCCACGACATCGGGGATGCCGTATGTCGCGGCGGGCCGTGTCAAGCTCCTGGCCGTGACCGGCGATACACGTGTACCAAGTGCGCCGGATGTAGCGACGTTCCGCGAACAGGGCCTTGGTTACATGGATGCGATCGAGAGCTGGTTCGGTGTTGTCGCACCGGCCAAGACGCCGCGACCAGTCATCGCCAAGCTCAACCAGGATATCCGGGCGGTGATGGACCTGCCGCAGGTGCGCGAGCAGATGGCCAAGCAAGGCATGGTTTCTAAGACTGGCACGCCCGAAGAATTTGACGCCCTGGTCAAGTCGGACCTGCTCCGCTGGGCAAAACTTGCTTCGGATATGAAGATTACGGCCGAGTGATCTTCAGCAGCTGGAGTGCAGATGAACACGAAACCCGCGAAGGTCGTCATCGTCTCCGGTGGAATCTCCGGCATCGGGCAGGCAATAACACTTTTGCTGGCTAAACGCGGCTGGCGGGTAGTGGCGTTCGGACTGGATGCGCCGCAGCTGGGAAGCACGGCGCAGAACGGCTTGCACGAAACCGCGGGGCTTCTTCAAGCGGAGGGATTGTTCGCCGATCTCGTGGAAGCGGACGTGTCGCTTGCTTGCGACGTTGGGCGAGTGGTCGATTTCACCGTCGGCAGATATGGCCGGATCGATGCGCTGGTCAACAACGCAGCCATCCATCCCCGCGGCACGGTCCTGACCACCAGTGAGGAGATGTGGGATCGCGTGGTCGATGTCAATCTCAAAGGCATGTTCCTGTGTGCCAGGGCCACCATCGCACACATGATCGTCGCTGGCGGAGGCGCCATTGTCAACATCGGTTCCGGCGCGGGATGGGGCAAGGCGGGGCTGCTGGCCTATGCGGCAAGCAAGGGAGGCGTGCACGCGCTGACCATGGCGCTGGCCTATG
This sequence comes from Rhodoferax sp., assembly GCA_031416855.1. Classification (GTDB taxonomy): domain Bacteria; phylum Pseudomonadota; class Gammaproteobacteria; order Burkholderiales; family Burkholderiaceae_C; genus CAISIP01. Next base: position 6,153 of record JANOUM010000547.1, read on the forward strand.
ACCATCTGCACGACCATGTCCGCGTCAACTGCCTGGTACCTGGCGGCACCTTGACCGGAATGACGGGGACCTTGGCAGTGGAAAATTTCAGCCGGTTGGCATCCCGGACGGCATCCGGGGAAGTCACACGTCCCGATGACGTGGCAAATGCTTGCGCATTCCTGCTGTCCGACGAGGCGCGGCAGATCAGCGGTGCCGTGTTGGATGTGGGGTGTTTCGCGCTTCAGGGTGGTCCGATACCGGAGAAACCCGAACGTCCGTCTTCTGCCCCGTAATACATGCCGGGTCTGAGTGGCATCCGGTTACGTCGGGCAGGCGCATGGCGGGGCCCAGGCGCAGCACGCGGTTGGAGAATTCGGTGCGGCCCAGCTCAGCGTAGTCGCTGACGAGCTTCCAGAAGATGGCCCCGGCCACGCCCTTGATCAGGTAGTGGCCGTTGACGAATACGCTGTCACTGAGCCTGAAGCTTTCACCTGCTGCCACGCCGATCACACCATCCCCCATCTCGATCTCCGGGCCCATGCCCGAGGTCGCGTAACCGCTGCCTAGCTCTGCCCATTACCCATAAGGGAAATGGAAATTGCCGATATACCGCTGTCATGCCGGACTTGATGAGCCTGCCCCGGACTTCGATCCGGGGGCATCCATGCAGCCCTGGTGCACTGGATTGCGGATCAAGTCCGCAATGACAAGTGGTGAGGCAACGGG
>JANOUM010000548.1:0-9501 GCA_031416855.1 Rhodoferax sp.
GTCGCCCTGCGACGCGATGACCACACCACAGCCCACGCCGCAATACGGGCAGGTGGACTTGGTTTCACGGGTCACGGCGCAATCCGGGCACGGGGCCTGTCACACCGTGCTGGTGTGCCGGCGAGCCGGTCCGGCCACCGGGGCGGTGGCGTCCAGCGCCAGGGTGAGAAGTTCGCGCCGGTCCCGGTGCACCTGGCCGTCGGTCACCAGCACGCTGAACCGCTGCGTGCAACCGTGGTCGGGCTCCATCGCGCAGCCGTCATCCAGCCCGATGGTCCAATTGTGCAGCGGGCAGGCCACGCTGGTGCCGAACACGATGCCCTGGCTCAGCGGGCCGCCCTTGTGCGGGCAGCGGTCGAGCAGCGCGAATACCTGGTCCTGGTCGTTTCGGAATACGGCCACGTCCAGGCCGGTCTTGCGGGCCACGCGCCGCGAGCCCAGCACCGGGATGTCGGTGACCAGGCAAATTCTTTCCCATTCAGCCATGTTGTCCTGCCTGTTGTGTAGTCATGCCGATTCCAGCCGGGTGAACTGGCGCGTGTCCACCGACGCCTTGGCGTGCTCGAACCAGGGATCGGGTTCGCCATCCAGGCTGAACTGCAGCCGTTCCCACAGCGCCTTGCGCCCGGCAGGGTCCTGCAGGATCCTCTTCTTGACGTGGTCCAGCCCGACGCGCCCAACGTAATGCACGGTGCGTTCCAGGTACCAACCCTCCTCGCGATACAGCTGGCAGAACGCACCGGTGTACTCCAGCACCTCGGCGGCGGTCGTGAGCTTGGTGAAAAAATGCGCCACCTCGGTCTTGATGCCGCCATTGCCGCCTACGTACATCTCCCAGCCCGAGTCCACGCCGATGATGCCGACATCCTTGATGCCGGCCTCGGCACAGTTGCGCGGACAGCCGCTGACGGCGAACTTGACCTTGTGCGGCGCGTACATGCGCCACATGGCGCGCTCCAGGTCCTTGCCCATCTGGGTCGAGTCCTGGGTGCCCATGCGGCACCATTCGGAGCCGACACAAGTCTTCACGGTACGCAGGGCCTTGGCATACGCGTGGCCGCTGGGCATGCCGATGTCCTTCCAGACATTGACCTGGTCTTCCTTCTTCACGCCCAGCAGGTCGATGCGCTGCCCGCCGGTGACCTTGACCGTGGGGATCTTGTACTTGTCCACCGCGTCGGCGATGCGGCGCAGCTCGGCGGCGGTGGTCTCGCCGCCCCACATGCGCGGGATCACGCTGTAGGTGCCGTCCTTCTGGATATTGGCATGGCTGCGCTCGTTGATGAAGCGGCTTTGCGGGTCGTCCTTCGCTTCCTTGGGCCAGCTGCTGAGCAGGTAGTAGTTGATCGCGGGCCGGCAGCTGGCGCAGCCGTTGGGCGTACGCCAGTCCATGAACGCAAACACGCCGGCGATGGTCAGCAGCTTGTTGGCGATGATCGCGTCGCGGACGGCCTGGTGGCCGTGCTCGCTGCAGCCGCACATGGCCTTGGTCTTGGGAGTGGCGGAGTAGTCGCCGCCGGCCGTGAACATCAGGATCTGCTCCACCAGGCCGGTGCACGAGCCGCACGAGGCGCTGGCCTTGGTGTGTTTGCGCACCTCGTCCAGCGTGAAAAGGCCCTTGTCCTTGATCACCATGCAGATCGTGCCCTTCTTGACGCCATTGCAGCCGCATACCTCGGCGTCATCGGGCATGTCCGCAGCCCGGCTGTGGCCTGCGTGGCCGACATCGCCAATATTGGACTCGCCGAACATCAGCCGGTCGCGGATGTCGGCCACGCTGCGGCCGTCGCGCAGCAGCTTGAAGTACCAGCTGCCGTCGACCGTGTCGCCATACAGGCAGGCACCCACCAGCTTGTCGTCGCGGATCACGAGCTTTTTGTAGACCCCCTCGTGCGGGTCGCTCATCACGATCTCCTCGGTGCCTTCGCCACCTTGGAACTCGCCGGCGCTGAACAGGTCGATGCCGGTGACCTTGAGCTTGGTCGACGTGACCGAGCCGGTGTAACGGCCGATGCCGAACTGGGCCAGGTGGTTGGCCGCGACCTTGGCCTGCTCGAACAGCGGTGCCACCAGGCCATACGCAATGCCGCGGTGGGCGGCGCATTCGCCGACCGAATAGATGCGTGCGTCGGTCACGGTCTGCATCGTGTCGTTGACGACGATGCCGCGGTTGCAGTGCAGGCGCATCGATTCGGCCAGCGCGGTGTTGGGACGGATGCCGACCGCCATCACGACCAGGTCCGCCGGCACCTGTGTGCCGTCCTTGAATTGCACGGCCTGCACCCGCCCGTCCGGGCCGCCGAGCAGCTCCTGGGTCTGCGCCTGCAGCAGGAACCGCAGACCACGGTCTTCCAGCGACTTGCGCAGCAGCCCGCCGGCGACGCTGTCGAGTTGGCGCTCCATGAGCCAGTCGGCCACGTGCACCACGGTCACCTGCATACCCCGGGCCATCAGGCCGTTGGCCGCTTCCAGACCCAGCAGGCCACCACCAATCACCACCGCGTGTTGGTGCGTCCTGGCGGTCTCGATCATGGTGTTGGTGTCGGCGATGTCCCGGTAGGCAATCACGCCCTTCAGGTCCTTGCCCGGCACCGGCAGGATGAACGGGCTGGAGCCGGTGCACAACAGCAGCCGGTCGTACGCCGCCTCGATGGTGTGGCCGTCGGCGCCCACGGCCGACACGCTGCGTTTGACCCGGTCGACCGTGGTCACGGTCTTGCCGGCATGCAGCGTGATGTGGTTCTCGGCATACCACTCCCAGGAATTCAGGATGATCTGGTCCATCGTCTGTTCACCGGACAGCACGGGCGAGAGCAGGATGCGGTTGTAGTTGGGGTGCGGCTCGGCGCCGAACACCGTGATGTCGTACAGGTCCGTGGTGAGCTTGAGCAGCTCTTCCACGGTGCGCATGCCGGCCATGCCGTTGCCCACCATCACCAGTTTCAGTTTCTTCATGCTTCGGTTCCTTCACAGGTTGGCAGGCCTTCATGCATGCATGATGCCAAGGTGCGTTGCGATGTGCGGCGAGTGCGCGCGGCCCGGACTTTCGCGACTACCATCGGCGCACCATGAGTCTTGATGTCGATATCGGCTGGTCCAGCGCGCGCGGCCCGCGTCCGGGCAACGAGGACTTCGCCGCCGCACTGCGGCCGCAGCCGCACGAAGCGGCGCGTGGCCTGGTCGCGGCAATCGCCGACGGCGTGTCGGGTGGCGGGCGTGGCCGGGAGGCGGCGCAGACCACCGTGATCACCCTGCTCGAAGATTATTTCGGAACCCCCGAAACCTGGGACACCAGCGTCGCGCTGGACCGTGTCATTGCGGCCCAGAACGGCTGGCTGACCGACAGCAACCGGCGTCAGGTTCTGGCCGGTGGTGGCAGCGCGATGACCACGCTGACGGCGCTCGTCTTGCGCGGGCACAGTTATACGCTGGCCCACGTCGGTGACACTCGCGCATGGTTGCTGCGCGACGGAGTGTGTCGTCAGATCAGCCACGACCATGTGTTCGACCACCCGGACCAGCGCAGCCGCCTGACACGCGCCATCGGCCTGGACGACCACGTGCGCGTCGATTATGAGCAGGGCGAACTGCAGCGCGGCGATGTGTTCGTGCTCACCAGCGACGGCGTGCACGGTGCGCTGCGCCGCGATGTGCTGGCCGACCTGGCGCGCACCAGCCTGACCAGCGACGCGCAATCGGCCAGCCAGGAGATGGTCGAAGCGGCACTCAAGGCGGGCAGCCGCGACAACGCCAGTGCGCTGGTCATCGTGGTCAAGGGTCTCTCGCCGTTGCAGCTCGAAGATACCTTGCTGCGCGGCCGCCGACTGCCCATACCGCCGCGATTGCGGGTCGGTGATCAGCTGGATGGCTACACCGTCACCGGGGTGGTGGCCGACACCGGTCTGCACCGGCTTTACCAGGCCCGCGACAACCTTACGCGCGAATTGGTCGCGATCAAGACGCTGCACGAAGCGCGTGCCGGCGACCCCGAGGAGCGAGCCATGCAGGCCCACGAAGCCTGGCTCGGCCTGCGTGTGGCCGAACGGCTCGGCGGCGGCGCATCCGGCGGCTTCGTCGCAGTGCGGGAACCGGTCGAACCAAGCGCGTTCTACACCGTGTTCGACTGGCATGCCGGCAGCACCTTGGAGCAGGCGCTGGCCCAGCGCCAGGCGTTCACAGTGGCGGGTATCGTGGCCGGCGCACTGGCCGTGGCGCGGGCGCTGGGTCGCTTGCATCGCCAGGGTGTGGTTCATCGCGACATCAAGCCGTCCAACCTGCACCTCGGTGAGGACGGTCATTGGCGTGTGCTCGATCTTGGTGCTGCTGTTTCCGGTCGCGAGTCGTTGGCGCAGCGCAGCCTGCACGCCGGCACGCCGAGCTACATGAATCCCGAGCAGTGGCAGACCGCGGACGGCCCGCTTGCAGCCACGCCGCAAAGCGACCTGTACGCGCTGGGCGTCACGATGTACCAGTGGCTGACCGGTCGCCTGCCTTACGGTGAGGTCGAGCCCTACCAACTGGCGCGCTTCCGGCAAGATCCGCGCGCGCCGTCGCGCCTGCGACCCGACGTGCCGATCTGGCTCGACCACGTGGTGCTCAAGGCCGTGGCGCGGGATCCGCGGTTGCGATTCGACACTGCCGAGGAACTGGTTCTCGCACTCGAGCGCGGCGCCTCTCGTCCACTTGCCGGGCCGCTGGCGACGCCGCTGCTGGTGCGGGATCCGGCCGGCGTGTGGAAGGTCGCATTCGGTGTGTCGGCACTCGTCAACCTGCTGCTGATCTACTGGTTGGTGTTTCTGCCGCGTTGACATGAACTGACGTGGTGGGGTGGCTGGTGACGTGGGCATCGGGCGGTTTGGACGGCGGCTCAGCGACGGTCGCCGCCGGGTGACGGCCTGGCGGGCCGGGCCTGCGGGGTCGCGGCCGCGACCGGAGTCGTGCGGGCACGGCCCCCTTTTTCGGCCCAAGTGCGGGTCCACCGGATCTGCATGCGCCGCATGATGGCCAGGGCGATCAGGGACAGGCAGGCGAACAGCACGAATCCCCAGCTGTAGCTGCCCAGGTATTGCTTGGACAGGCCCATCGCATTGGGAACAAGGCCGCCGCCGAGCGCGCCGATCTCCCCGATCATCGACCCCGCCACGGCGGTGCTTGTCGGCCAGCGCAGCGGCACGAGCTGGAACACCGCACCATTGCCGGCGCCCAGGGCGGCAAAACACAGCATCAGCAGCAGTGTGGTTGCGATCAGCGAGTTCTCCGACAGCGCCACCAGCAGCAGGGTTCCCACGACAACCAGGACCATCAGGGTCAGGGTGTTGACGCCACCCCAGCGGTCCGAGATCCAGCCGCCGACGACGCGCAGTGCCGCGCCCATGAAGGCGGCCAGCATGGTGAGCTGGCCGGCCTGCACCTTGGTCACGCCGAACTGGTCGAAGTAGTACGAGGGCAGGAAGGTCGTGAGCCCAATGAAGCCGCCGAACGTCACGGCGTAGATCAGGCTGAAGGCCCATCCGTCGCGTTCAAACAGACAGGCGATGTGCGCGCGAAAGGTCGCGTGTTCGTCGCGGTCGTCGGGCTCGCGTGCGAACACCACCATCACCACCATCGGGATCAGGATGGCCAATGCCGCGACGCCGTACACGGCCTGCCACCCGAGCCACTGCGCCAGCGGAGGCGCCAGCAACACCGACACTGCGGTGCCGACGTTGCCCGCGCCGACCAGGCCCATGGCCAGGCCCTTGTGTTGCGGCGGAAACGAACCGGAGCCGAGGGACAACGCCACGCCGAAACTCGCCCCCGCGATGCCGAGCAGTACGCCCATCGCCAGCAGGTCGTTGAAGCTCTTGACCAGGAACAGGCCGAACAGCATGGCCACGCAGATCAGGCCCATCTCGACCAGTGTGGCGTTCTTGCGCCCGATGTACTGCGCCAGCAACCCGAGCGGAAACCGCATCAGTGCACCGGCCAGGATGGGTATCGACAACATCAGGCCCTTCTGTGCCGGCGACAGCTGGTAGGTTTCGCCGATAAAGGGTGCCATCGCGCCGTTCAGCACCCAGATCCCACAGCAAAATGCGAAATACAGGAACGACGCAAACAACGTGGGCGCATGGCCTGATTTGAGAAACGTGGTCTGAGCATTCATCGTGTTGGTGTGGGTCTGGACAAGGGTCGCCCCCCCCTGGGTTGGGTACAGATGCAGCACACCACGTCGTGCGCATGACTGGCAGTACGTTGCACAGTCCAGGTGCGGCGTTGCATCCGATGCAACCGTCAACGCACTAAGCGTGCCAGTTTTTGGCGGCGACGTGGCCGCGCCACCGCAGGCGACCGGGGTTGGCACTGGTAGTCCGTTTCATCAAAGGCATTACGAAATGAAACCGATGGATTGTTTCGCCCGGCCAGGCGTAGTCCCGCAGCCGCACTGGCGGTGCGGCAACGGGCTGCAGCGACGCAGGGCGGAAAAAGGCGCGGTTGCATGTAGTGGTTTTGGTGCAACCGACTACTAGGCTTGCCGCCTTGGCACACCGCCTGCGCCACCGTCACCTCGGTCCTGCTGATCCAGTCGTCCGACCCGACCGCCCCTGCCCTGGCCACCGACCTTGCCAACGCCGGGTTTGATCTGCTCGGCAGGACGTCATGCATTCAAATGGTGCGCGAGGCTTTGCGTGGTGGTCCCGACGTGGGTCGGTGTTGGGCCCCGCGTCCCGGGCCGGACTTGTTCGAGGCGCTGCAGGCATGGCGCAGCCAGGTGCCGCTGGCCGGTGCTGCTGTTCACCCAGGATGGCGATGTCGCGTTGCTGCGCCGCGCGCTGGATTGCGGTGTGCATGCCTGGGTGGTTCAGGGTTATGGCGCGCAGCGCCTGCCCGTGCTGGAAGCGGGCCATGGCCACGTCCTGGATGGGACGTAGGCGATCGGACGACAACCCGGCCACGACGTAGGCCGCCACGCCTGCGGCCACGGCGTCGTTCACAAGCGAGGTGTCGTCGTCATGTGTGAACAGCACGACCGGCCGGCGGTCGTCGCCGGGTGGCGAACACCACATGTTCAAGGGCGCCGCGTGCATCGCGCTCGGTGTCCACGATGATCATGTCGGGCCGCAACTGGCTCAGGCGCCGGGTCAGGAAGGTGTCCGCCGGCAACACAGCCATCAGGTTGAAGCCGTTTTCCAGCAGTCCGATGCGCCGACTGCGCAAACCGTCGGCCGGTCTGATCGCATAGTCGTCCGCCGGATCGGCAATCGTCAGATCCGAAGCCAGCAGCACGATCCGAAGCGCACTTTCCATCCGCGGATCGTTGCAAGAAGTGCGCTACGCCGTGTTCGCCGGCAGGGGCGTCCCGTCAACTCGAATGGCACTTACATAAGCCAAAAAGGCTGTCATCCCGGCCTGGCGCCGGGGTCCAGTGCGCAGGTTTCACCGCGCAGTCCCGCGCGGCATGGATGGCGGGTGCTGGAACCCCGGACCTGATCCGGGGCCGCAATGACAAGGTCAAGCGTCATCCACGTCTGCGCCTGTCATCGCGCTCAGGCCCGGCTGACAGGCTTCCCGGTATGCGTGGCTGCAGCAAGTGCCATTCCCCTAAACTCGGAGCCAATGAAACAAGATCAGACGGAGCGGCTGGTGCTGGGCATCGAATCGTCCTGCGACGAAACCGGCGTGGCCCTGGTGCACGGAGCCGGCCATCGTGTGCCCAGGCTGCTGGCCCATGCACTGCACAGCCAGGTCGCTATGCACCAGGCGTATGGTGGCGTGGTGCCCGAGCTGGCCAGCCGTGACCATATCCGTCGTGTGCTGCCGCTGGCGCGGCGTGTGCTGGAACAGGCAGACCGCACGCTGGCACAGGTCGATGTGGTGGCCTACACCCGTGGGCCGGGGCTGGCCGGCGCCTTGCTGGTGGGGGCGGGCGTGGCGTGTGCGCTCGGCGCGGCGCTGGGCAAGCCGGTGTTGGGGGTGCACCATCTGGAGGGCCACCTGTTATCGCCCTTCCTGAGTGCGGACCCACCGGAGTTCCCGTTTGTCGCGCTGCTGGTCTCGGGCGGTCATACGCAGTTGATGCGGGTCGACGGTGTCGGGCAGTATCTGATGCTCGGCGAGACCATCGACGATGCGGCCGGTGAAGCCTTCGACAAGTCGGCCAAGCTGATGGGCCTGCCCTACCCCGGCGGTCCGGCGCTGTCCCGGCTGGCGCAGCATGGCAATGCCAAGGCGTTCAAGTTGCCCCGGCCGCTGTTGCACAGCGGTGATCTGGATTTCTCGTTTGCCGGCCTGAAGACGGCCGTCATGGTGCAGGCCAGAAATCTGGTGCTGGCCCGGCACGGCTCGGGCAACCCGGGGGAAATGCTCACTTTTGCCGCACTCGACCCGCAGACCCGGGCCGACCTGGCGGCATCCACCGAAGCGGCGATTGTCGAGGTGCTGGTCCGGAAATCGCTTGCCGCGGTGCGCCTGACCGGCTTGACCCGTCTGGTCGTCGCCGGAGGCGTGGGTGCCAACCGGGCGCTGCGTGAAGACCTCGACCAAGCCTGCGCACGCCTGGGCATACGCGTGCATTACCCGGAGCTGCACCTGTGCACCGACAACGGTGCCATGATCGCTTTGGCAGCTGCCATGCGCCTGCAGGCTGGCCAGCAACAGCCCAGCGCGACCTACGCTTTCGATGTCAAGCCGCGCTGGCCCCTCGACCAGCTGCCATCCGTCAATTGATCGCGAGTTCGGTCACCTTGCTCGCCGCAACGAGCTTGGCCAGTGTCAGCACCAGCACCCCGTTCTCGAGCTTGGCCTGGCTGCTGCCCACATCCAGATCGGTCGGCAATTCGTAGGCGGCCCGGTACTTGCGCGGGGCGTCGTCGCGGGTCTGGATCCGTACGATGTTGCCCTCGATGCCGATCGTGAGTTGGTCCCGAGTGATGCCGGGAACGTCGAAGGACAGCGTGTAGGACTTGTCATCCTGCTCCACGCTGCGAGCCTGGTAGCGGTTGGACTGCAAAGTGTCGTCCAGGAAACGCTCTAACGAGCGGCTGGCGGGACGAAATGCCGGGCGACCCGCGATGCTGGGGGCGGTGGTGGTGAAAAACATGGTGTGGCTCCTTGTACACTGCGCGGCTCTCAACCGTGATTGCCGCATGCACCGAACCTGAGTGTGATCACGTTCTTTTCAAGGAAAACTCCCGTATGTTTATTGTTTGGTCCAGGGGCTTGAAATTTCTCTGGCTGCTGCTACTTGCTCCGGCCCTGGCATGGAGCCAGGCAGCCCAGACCGCACCGATCCGCATCGCCATGATCGAGGGACTCAGCGGGCCGTTCGCGAACACCGGCGAGGCCGTTCATCGCAACCTGTTGTGGGCGGTGGAGCGCGTGAACCAGCGTGGCGGCGTCAAGCTGGCGGCGGCAACGGGCGGCAACCGGGTGCTGCGTCTCGATCGCTACGACAGCAAGGGACAAAACGAGGAAGCCCTGTCGGCCCTGCGCTCCGCGATCGACGACGGCGCGCAGGTGGTG
>JANOUM010000549.1:0-4826 GCA_031416855.1 Rhodoferax sp.
CGAGGGCTGGGTCAAGGTCCCGGCCGGCAAGACGGTCGACCGCAAGGGCCGGCCGCTGCTGATCAAGCTCAAGGGCAAGGTCGAAGCGTTCTACCGCTAGACCGTCGGCGGCTTGCGCAGGTATGTGGCAAACGCGGCGACTTGTGCAGACACTGTGGCATGCATACGGCCAAGGTGCGTCGCCAGGTGGGAATTAGTGCGGATGCAAGTGGTGCGCATCCGGCACATGTGGATGGGTATGCCGGGTCGGTGCATGGCGGTGCCAATGACTATGTTTTCCGCTCGGCATGTCGTCATGGCTGTGCAGGTGATGGCCATCGTCGTGGGTGTGGGCATGCTCATGCTCCAGCGCGTCATGGTCGTGCGCGTGGCCGTGGAACTCTGCCAGGTGCAGCAACACGCCCACCAGCATCAGGACCCCGCCTACCGCCATCATCCAGGTGGCGGACCGGTCACCAAAGGCCAGCGCGCCTAGCGCGCCGATAAAGGGGGCGAAGGCAAAAACCGAACCGGTGCGGCCAGCGCCGAACTCCCGCTGCGCAAGCAGGTACAGACGCAGGCTCAGGCCGTAACCGGTGGCTCCCACGGCGAGCAACGCAGCTGCGGCCATCACACCCGGAATGGGCTCGCCCCACATCACCGCGAGCACAACGGTCGCACTGGCACCGAGGCTGGCCTTGGCCAGCACAACTTGCCCGGGGTCCCGTTCTGCGACGCCCCGGGACAGCGTGTTGTCCACCCCCCAGGCGGCGGTGGCCGCCAGCACAGCCAGAAGACCGAGCAATTGGGAATTGCCCGCAAGCCCTTGTTCCAGCACCAACGCCATGCCCCCTGCCAGCAGTAGCAGCATCGCCGCACCAACGCGTTTGTCCATGGTTTCGCCGTAGAGCTTCCAGGCCAGGACCGCGGTGAATAGTGCTTCGAGCGTCAGCATGAGCGATGCGCCGGACCCGCTGGTGCGCTGCAGCCCCCAGGCCAGTGCCACCGGCCCGATCACAGCCCCAAAACCTGCCATCGCGAGCAAGCGCGGGATGTCCGAGCGCCGCAGGCGTGCCTCGCGCTCGGGAGGATGGCGCATCGCCAGCGCGACCAGGGCCGCACCGGCATACAACAGCGCGGCGGTGGTGAAAGCGCCGAGCCCTTGTCCGAATCGCTGAACCAGGGGCGTGCTGAGTCCGAACAGCCCGGCCGCCAACAAGGCCAGCAGGCCTCCGCGCAGCGCAGGGGCAGACCGCCGGGAGTTCAAAGTGTTATTGCCCGGTGAAGTTGGCAGCAATGAAGTTGCCAGGCGCGGTGAAGAAGATGTACAGCGTCTCCTTTGCCTTGTCCTTGGCTGCAGGGTCCTTGTAGGTCACTTTCCATTCCTTTCCCTTCTTGCCATCGACCGCTTCGACCGTGTCGTGTTTGATGGCCTGCCAGACCGCATCGATTTTGCCAGCCTTGGCCAATGCCTCCTTCCGTTGCTGGGCGCACCCGAGGACAGTGGCCTCGGCTGCGGGTTTGTTGCCATGGAAGTGGCAGCTGCTACCCTCCGAGGCCATGGCGGGCTGGCCCATCCCTGTGGCTGCGAGGATGGCGGCGGTGCTGAGTGCATATTTCATGATGATTTCCTTTGGGTTGAGTTTGAAGTGAGGGTGAAAGGGAGTTGCAGTACAACTACTTCAGGGTGTTGCGACTGTCATCTGTCGAATTGCCGATATCCATGTCCTCATGCACATGGCGATGTTCCTCGGCCGGGAAGCGGAAACTGTCGGGGTGACTGTCATGCTGGTAGCCATGGAGTTGGGTGAACAGCAGGTACACCCCGGCATACACGATCGCCAAGTTCGCGGCAAAGCTGAACCGCACGAACGATGCCCGCTTGCGCCATATAGCCAGCAGCGCCAGCATGACGGTCAGTGCGGCGATTTGCCCGACCTCCACACCGACGTTGAAGCTCAGGATGCGCAGCAGCATGGCCGTGTTGTCATCACCCAGTGGCAACTGTTGCAAACGCGTGGACAGGCCAAAGCCATGCAGCAAGCCGAAGCCGAACACTGCGGCCAGCAAGTTGGGCGACGCCATCTGGAAATACTTCTGGAAGCCTCCGTTGTTGTCGAAGCCCTTGTAAATGACACTGAGCGCGATGATGGCGTCGACTAGATAGAAGTTCCAGGTTATTTTGTAGTACGTCGCAAAAATCAGCGTGATGCAGTGGCCGATGGTGAAGACCGTCACGAACTTCGCCACGTCCTTGAAACCAGTGAGGAAGAACACCACACCGAACAGGAATAACAGGTGGTCATAGCCGGTGAGCATGTGGCTCGCGCCCAGGCCGATGTAGCGCAGGTAGCCGCCGTCGAGCATGCCCTGGCGGTCCGCCTCGGAAATACCATGGGCTATGGCCACACTGGGCGCTAGAACAGCTGCCGCAGTCATGAGGTGCACAAGTAATCGTCTTGAGTTGGTCATTGATTGCCTCCCATATGGAGAAGTAAATTGAGTTAATTCCGTTGGCCGGAATGGGAAACCTTGGATGGCACTGCCTGGCAAACCTCTGCGCCCCTGGCCGCGAAGGAGCTTTGGCAGTCAGTGCCGCAGTTGTTGGTATCGCGCCCCTTGCGCTGCGCAAAGTGACGCTGGACTGATGCTCGAGACGCCATGGCTACGCGATTCAATCGTTAAACGGCGAATCGCAGACCCGTGGGAAAGCCACGGCGAACAATCAAGCACTGGCGTTGCATGGCGCACGCGAGCGCTCTTTGGGCGACTGCCGATAGCCGGCCAATGAATGGCCGATGGCAGTCAGGTGGTGGTCTGGGGAGGCCTAAGCAGGCCGTCCAGAAGTGGCGGCGGCCCCAATGCGTCGGCCCAGGAAGCTACCGCCGCACGCGGCAATGGCATGACATGCAGGTCGGTGTGCTGCCACAGGCCGAGCGAATGTGTACTTGAATCCGCATGCTGGTGCACCAACCCGGCGTCGGTGTCATCCAGATGCAAGGTCTGGTCATCGTGGTGGTGGTGACCGTTGCCCTGCGTATGGACCGCCAGGTGGTCCAACTCAGCCGCCCAATGCGAGGAAACCCAGGGCGTGAACAGCGCAGCCGTCTGCCAGACAACAGCCAGCATCAAAAGGAATGCGCGAATTGGGCGAGACATGGTTTGAGTTTAACTGCCTCGACGCCAACTCAAACCGAGCAGATCCCGTTAACCGATTTCGGCACCGTCCAGTTACTAGCGGGAGCGTGGGCTAAGCGCGCGTGACCGGTCGATTTCGATGACGGCTCTCGGCGGTACCTAAGCTTCAAGCGCCTTGGCTTCAACTACCGCAATAGACGGGGAGCCGACTTTGGCAAGTCGGTTGCGGACGGGTACTATGGGCAGGGGAAAGGCAGTCATCGCGCTGTCCAATGGCTTACTTTCCGCAGGTTGGCAGACCAATATAGCGTGAATTTCCGGCGGCATTTTTTTCTACTCTTGGTGTCGAAAGGCCTGTAGAGAGACTCCGAGCAGACCCAGCAGTTGGCGCTGTAGGTGCGTGAGCTCGGCATCGAAGACCTGCACGGTTTGGCCGCTGTTTGTTGTCAGCGTTTGGCGCTGGGCATGGCTGAACAGGCGCAGCACCTGCTCGGTGGTCGGGTGCGCGCATTGCCGCTGTTCCGGGTACAACGGCAGTTCGTCTATTTTTTGGCGCGCCATGGCCAGGCGAAGCTCACGCTCGATCAGGGCCTGAACCAGCAAGGCGAGGAAATACAGGGTAAACAGCGCCTCGATCCGGCCCTCGTCCTTGAGGAACACGGGAGCAATCTCATGAACCGTCTTGAGCTGCTCGAAACGCTTCTCGATCATGGGTTGACCCTTGTGGGCCTGCAGCACCTGTGCCGGTGAGAGACTGCGATCATTGGTCATCAGCGGATACATGCCGTCGCTCTCGTGGTCATACGCGATGGCCTCTTCATCGGTACTCCACTGGATATCGAAACGCCGCTTGGTGACCTTCTTCTTGTAGTCCATCCCAGGTCCTGGGCGCCCCCGTCGCGCCTGCTTGAAGACATGTTCCTCGCGTACGACGCGAGAGACCTTGAGGTAGCGGTTTACGTGGTGCTTGTCCAGGATGCTGGCGACCTTCACGTCAATCTCGGCGGCGCCGCGCAGCCGGGCCTTGGCACCAGCGATCCGCTGGTGAAGCTGAACCAGGTCTTGGGTCGCGGCGGCAATGTTGTTGCGCCGACGCGCCGCCTGGCGCAGCGTGAGTAGCGTGCTCCAGACCCAGACCACCAGGCACACCTCGACGGACGGCAGCGGTGCGCGATAGACGTGCCAGACATCACGTGGACCGTCGGCATGGCGCGGGTTGTCTCGGTCCCAGACACACTCCCACTCGGGCGTATGGGTCTGAACCCACTTGCGAAACTCCGCGTCCTCCAGCCGGTTGCGCGGCATCACGGTGACAAAGCGGCCACCCGCGCGATCGATGTGATCCATGTTCTCGCGCGAGCACAGCTTGGAATCGGCCACGTACAGAAAGTCGGCACGCCCGGCCACACCGCGCAGCGTATTCCAGGTGTCGATATGGGTGCGCGAGTCGCTGACGTTGCCGTCGGTGCAGCGAAAGGCCACCGGTACGTTGCCATCGGCGCTCATGGTGAGGATGAACAGCAACTGCTTGAGATCGGGGCGATGCGCCTTGGAGTGGCCGTAGGTGACCGCTGGCGCCGTGCGCCCACGAATGGTTCGCCCGCTGGCTCTTCGATAGCTGCCACACAGGCTGATCGACGTGCTGTCGTTGTGCAACTCGTCAAAGCGCAGGCCGAAACGCTTGCCGACTGCCAACACCACTTCGGTCA
>JANOUM010000550.1:0-3341 GCA_031416855.1 Rhodoferax sp.
GGTGCCGCTGATGTGGCGAGGCGACCACGCCGAACGCGAGAGCCTCGACAGCGCAATCGACTTCCAGCGCGGCATGGTCAGCCTGACACCGGGGGAGGTTCTGCTGGGTGCCCGCGCGGCGCTGCACCCGGAGCGGGCACAGCTGGCGGCCGCCAGCCCTGTCCTGGCGGGCCAGATCTACGAGGGCGTCCCCAACCGGCTGCTGGTCGAGCACTGCCTGGACCAGCGCGGTGCCTGGGGCGTGGCCGGCTGGCCTGGCGGGGACATTCTGCAATCCGTACACCACCGGGTGCCGCCCGACCGGCGGTCGATCGACAAGTTGCTGGCCGCGATCGACGCCGACGCCTCGTTGGAGGTGCTCGAGAACCTGCTGGCCGAAGAGCCGGTGCTGACCTACCGTTTCCTGCGTTTCGCCAACTCTGCGGCCTTCAATCTGCGCGAGGGCATCGAGTCGCTGCGCCAGGGCATGATGGTGCTCGGCCTGACGCGCTTGCGGCACTGGCTGGTGGACCAGGCTGGCACTGCCACCGACGATGCCAACCTGCAACCGGTGCGCCGGTCGATGGTGGTCCGGGCCCGCCTGATGGAACATCTGCTCGACGCCGGAGATGCCCAGCAGCTGCGCCACGAGGTGCAGCTGTGCGGGCTGCTGTCGCAGATCGACCAGCTCGCCGGCGAACCGCTGGCGCTGGCGCTGCAACACATTCCGCTGTCGGAGCGTTTGCTGGAGGGCATCATCAACCGGCGTGGGCCGTACGCACCGTACCTGGAACTCGCCATCGCGCTGGAATACCCGGGCATGACTGCGGTGCCGGCGCTGTGCGATGCCCAGGACATCGACATCGCCGGCGTTAACCGCGAACTGCTGCGGGTGTTGTCCCAGTCGCAGCTGTACCCGGCGCGGGCGCGCTGAGGCCTGCGGCCGCACCCTCAAGCCGCCAAGCTCTTGTAGATGCCGCAGCCCAGGTACACGCCGTCGAGTTCGCACACGAACGACATCTTGCTCTGGACCCGCCCGGTGGCCGGGTTGGTGATGTCGTAGGACACCCAGCCCGGGCCTGCAGCCGCCTGCGTCACGATGGCGCGGACCAGTCCGTCGCCGTCGATACCGGGAACCTCCTGCACCCGGGTGCCGACCTTGGCAGGCTTGCCGCCAAACGCCAGGTAGCTGCCCCGCGCGTCGAGCGCAAACACGTACATGTCGCGGTCATGAAAACCGTTGGCCGGGTCGGTCAGCGCATCCAGGAACGCATCCAGCGACGCATAGTGGTCGCGCAATCGGACGGCGTGCTCGACCAGCCCCTGCGCCTCGGGCGCCACGCCCTGCAACAGCTTGAAGTTGCCGATGGCGTCGGTCAGCGAACGGGCCTGGACTTCGAGTCCGTCGGACATCTCCACTGCGTTCTTGACCATGTGCGCATTGCGCCGGGTGATCTCGTCCAATTGGCCGATCGCAGAGGAGATTTCGGCCTGGCCGCCGCTCTGAGCGACGCTGGCGGCCGATATCCGCGAAATGCTGGCCGACACCACGCGGATTCCCGCCACGATGCCGGACATGCCGTCGCCGGCCACGCGGATCTGTGCCACGCTGGCCTCGACCAGCGCGGACGATGCGTTGATGAGCTTGCGGATCTCGCCCGCGCTGGCCGCAGAACGCTGGGCCAGCGAACGCACCTCGCTGGCGACCACCGCAAACCCGCGCCCCTGTTCGCCGGCCCGTGCAGCCTCCACCGCGGCATTCAGCGCCAGGATGTTGGTCTGGAAGGCCAGGGTGTCGATCACCCCGATGATTTCGTTCATGCGGTGCGTGCTGGCCTGGATCAACTCGACGGAGGTGATGGCGGCGCGCATCTGGTCGGCACCCGATTCGGCAATGTCGCGCACGTTGATGGCCTGACGATCCACCTCGCCGGCCAGCTCGGCATTTTGCCGGACGGTGGCGTCCAGATCCTGGACGCTGGCCGCAGTCTGCGCCAGGTTGGTGGCCTGTTGCCCGGTCCGGTCGGCGAGTTCGCGATTGCCCAGGCTCAACTGTGCGCCGGCATGGGCTACCAGCGCGGCGTCGCTGCCCACTGCCGCCACCATCGTGGACACGCTCCTGATCATGGTGCGCAACGCCACCGCCAGTTTGCCGAGTTCGTCGTCGCTGCGCACCGTCGCGACCACCTGCAGGTTGCCCTGGGCGAGTTGTTGCATCGTGTGGTTCAAGCGCCCCAGGTCGATCGAGAACGCGTGATAGAAACTGACCAAGGCATACAACAGCAGCAGCAGACCCACCACCGTGCCCAGCAGCAGTGCAGTGCGCTCGCGCTCCAGCATCGCCAAGCGCAGCGACAGGCTGACGATCAGGCGCTCGCTCATGCGCGCCTGCATGGCCAGCACTGCAGCGACCGCAGCGGAACCCTGCGCAAAATAATCCGCCGGATCGCGCTTCGGGCCGGAGCTTGAGGAGCTTGAGAATAGCTGCTGCGCCGACCCGGCGAATCGTTCGGAGGCGGCGACCGCCGCCGCACCCCCAAGTTCCGGCACATGGTTGCGCCGGAGCATGGCTAGGGCGAACCCCTGCTCCTTCAATCCATCGGACAGGCTCGCCGCGCGCTGGCGCATCAGCGCGTCCTCGACCGGCTCGGCGGCTGCGCTGGCCAGCGCACTGGCTCCCGCGCTACTGGCCTGCGCCAGCTGCTCCAACCAGACCAGGTTGCGGGTCACCACCATGTCCATCAGCAGGTAGGCGTCGGGCTGGGGGTCGTACAACAGCCCGGAGGACTCCCCCACCGTCAGCACGAAATTGCGCAAGTCCCGCACCATCTCGCCATGCATCTGGAACGACTCGGCAGAGCCGGAACCAGCAGGCGCCGTCGCCAGGCGCTGCACCCGATCGGCCAATGGCTGCCACGCGGCGCTCAGGGTGAAGGACCGGGTAGCGCGGGCGGTGGCGGCGGCACGCGTCAATGCCCCCGCCAGCGCGGCGCGGGTCTGCTCCAGGTCGGGGGGCGTGCCCGGTCCCGACGAGGTTTGCATGGCAGACTGGCCGCGCTGCCTTTGCACCAGAGAGATGACCTCGACCACCGGCGCCAGCACCGACATCCCCTCGATCTGGGAGCGCACCACCGACAAGGCGTCGCCCTGACGCTGCAGCAGCAGCGCCACGATGGCCAGCGGAATCAGCAGGATCAGTGCCAGCAGGGCAAACTTGACCCTCATGTCCAGCCGGCGCGCGACGACAACCCCGGCCCGCAGGATACCCAGCGGCTCGTGGTAGGTCTTCACGGGATTCTCCTTGCCGCCACTGCTGCCGCTGCCACCGGCACATCGTGGGCCGATGCCACTGTGCCCGGGCC
>JANOUM010000551.1:0-1892 GCA_031416855.1 Rhodoferax sp.
TCGGACCCGAACCGGCTGTAGCTGATGCGGTCTGCGGGCTCCAGCTCCTTGAGCACCTCGTGCAGGGCGCTGCGGGCAGCCTGGATGCTGTCGCCCGCCATCGAGCCGGAACAGTCCACCAGCACTTTGAGCCGCAGGGGCGCCCCTTGCTGCGACTGCACATCCGGGCAGAAACTGGCCAGCACCGCAAAGGCATCGCCGTCCGGCACCACGGTGGCGAAAGACGCACCCTGCAGAGCGTCGATCAGCAGCACCAGATCGCGGTCCAGGAAACCGCCGCGCTTCAAGGACACCAGTGTGCCGTCGTCGCGCGCGGTAGTCACGATGGCATGGCTGGGGGAGTGCACCGATCCACGGGCGACATCCCCGGTGAGCAGGATATCCACGGTCAGCGGGTATTCGGCCAGCAGATTTGCGTCCACGGATTCATGCGGTGCCAGGCCCCCGGCCGCATGGGCATCGCCGTAACGCGGCGCCACGGTGGTGGGCACGGTGATGCGGATCTGCCGCTGTTCGAAGCGCAGCAGCTGCGCGTGCTCGATCTCGATGACCGCTTCCTCGCCAGGCTGGAGGTTGCCCAGGTTGGCGGTGTACAAGCCGGGCGCCGACTGTTCGACCATGATCGGCGTGTCGCCATCGTCGATGGCCTTCTCGTAGCGGGCGCTGGCCTGCTTCTTCTCCATCACCGTGCCGACCAGGCGCTGCCCGCCAATCTCTGCATTGAGGGCCAACAGCGTGGCACCCCAGGGCAACGGGAATGTGTAGACCGTCTCCAGGTTGCCCTTGCCGTCATTGCGGTAGGCCTGCCTGGACTTCATGAGCAGCATCAAGCCGTCGAGCCGGCCCTCGATATGTACGGACTTCAGCGTGACGGCCTGGCCGTCGGCGCTGCGTAGCTGGGTGATCTCGGGCTGGCTGCTGGTGTTCATTGGGACTCCTTGTGTAGATCCTGGTAGGCCTGCATGACCTTGCGAACGAAAGAACGTACCTGCTCGGGCGTCAGCCCGGCGTCCTCCGGCGATATCTGCAACTCGACCCCATCGGCGATGAACAGGTGGCTCTTGACCTGCACGGAACCCGGCCTTCGCTGGCGCGGTGGCACGGGGGGCACCTCGCCCGAGAGCACCTCACGGATGCGCTCCAACGACACGCCGGCATCGGTGAACTGGCGGATCTTGAGCAGTTGCTCCAAATGGCGGCCGACATAGTGCGCAGCGCGCGTTTCACCGATCGGCCTGTCGACCAGGCCGAGTTGGATGTAGTAACGCACCGTGCGTCTGGGCGTGTCGCTCAGGGTGCAGAGTTCGTCGAGGGTGAAGGTCTTGGTTTCGGTCATGGGGGTCAGGCGCTTTTGCCAATAGTAACAGTTATTATGTATAAATCAACTGTCACATTAAAATCTTCTCGGGTGCAAGCCACAGCTCCGGCAAGCGCCGACCTAAACTGCCCTCGGTACGGTGCCAGATTCGGTGTCGGCGATTGGGTTTCGGCCCGACACGCACTGGAGCCAATCCCCCCATGGCTCCTGACCCCGGGCAAAATCGGGCAACGCGAGCACGTGGACGATGGGCATGGTGCCCGGGGCGTCGATTTGGCCGGCCGGCATCACAGCGATGGCCACAGCCGGGGCGATGCCACAGTGCTTACCTGCTGGGATACAGACCGGCTGATTCGTGGCGCTGCTGGGCCTGGTTCATCGGTAACCTCGACGCAAAACTTGCTCAGCCAGTATCCGCATCGCCGCGGCCCAGCGCATTCATGGCGCCGGCAAACAGGCGGTACCGCGTCAGGACCAAGGTCATCTCACGAAACCAGTCGACCAGGTCACCCCAGGGGTCATTCACCTTTGCCAAGCCCGAAACGAAAGCCACCACCGTGCCAATGTCGACGCG
>JANOUM010000552.1:0-7078 GCA_031416855.1 Rhodoferax sp.
GCCCTGGGTGCCATTCTGGGCCACGGTGCGGCCGAATTCACTCACCACCACAACCACCGTGTGGGCCCAGGCTGCACCCAGGCCGGTCTTGAGCGCGGCAATGCCCCGGTCCAGCGCCGCCAAGTTGGTCGACAACGGCCCCAGCGGTGCCATCTGGTTGACATGGGTGTCCCACCCACCCAATTCACACATCGCGATACGCGCGCTGCCCGATGGCCCCAGAAAACGTGCCGCTGCAGCCATCAGCCCCGGAAACTGTCCGTTGCCGGGCCCCTGCGCCATCGTGTTGCCGCGCACTGCGCTGGCAAATGATGCTGCCATGGCGGGATCAGTCTGGCCGTACAAAGCCGCCAATCGCTCCACGGTATCCGGTGCCGGTGCCGGCAGTAGCGACGGCGACCAGTTGCCCACCGGCACCGCGCCACGCAGCATCAAGGGCAGATGCGCATGGAGCGCCATGCCCAGGCCGTCGGTGGCACCAGGCAACTGCGCGATCGCCCGGTTGAGCCAGCCGCTGTCTGCTGAATAGGGCTGCTCGGCACCACTCTCCAGCATGTTCTGGCCGTCGAAATGGGATCGGTCACGGTACGACGTGGCAATCGCATGCAGCACCGTGAGTTCACCCTGCTGGTACAGCTGGGCCATCGACACCAGCTTGGGGTGCAGGCCAAAAAAATCATCCAGGCGCAGGGCACCTCCCACGGCGCCGGGCAAAGGCAGCGCCAGGCCGGCGCGTGCGCGCTGGTAATCCGGGTCGCCAATCGGCGGCGCGGCCGAGAGACCATCCATGCCACCGCGCAGCAGCACCACGACCAGTCGCTTGTCCGTCTGCGCCGCAGCAAACAGCGGCATGCCGGTTGTACCCAGCGCCAGTGTGCTGCCAAGCAGTTGTATCGCCTTGCGCCGTTGCACCATGACTTACCTCCGCTGGAATTCTGTGCTGGCCAGCAGCAGGGTCAAGCCCTGCAGCGGGCTCTCTGCCCGGTCCACCGCCTCGCGCGTGGCCATGGAGAGCGCGACGCCCAGCAGGTCCTGGGCCAGTTGCCCCGGTGGCAACTGCGGGTTGATCGATTGCGCCACTTCATTCGCCCACAACATGCGTTTCCACAAGGCATCCGCCCCTAGCCACTCGCCCTCGATGTCGGGCCATCCGTTGGGCCCCGGCGCGTTGTAGGGCACCTGGCCCAGACTCGCCATCGTGCGTTGCAAGGTGGCGGCGTCGAGCTGCAAGCCCGGAAGGGCACGGGCCACTGACACCAGGTACTCCTGCGGCGTCTTGAACTTCTGCAGTGTCTGTGTATAGGCCTGCGGGCTGTCCACCAGCGCGGCGTAGACACGGGGCAGATCACCGCCGGTCTCCAGGAACACCGCCGTGAGGCGATCAACTAGTGCCGGCGGCGGGTGATCGGCAACAAAATGGCGCGCCAGTTTGGTGGCGATGAAACGAGCGGTCGCCGGATGTTCGGCCAGGTTGCGCAGCACCGCCTCACCCTGCGCCGCCCCCTCCTGGCCATAAACCCTGCCCAGGACCGTATGGGCGCCCGGCTCATGCGCCTGGGGGTCAAAGTCAAACAATCCCGCGCCGTTGAGCTGGCCCCGAATCAACACGGTCGCCACCGGCACACGCGGTGGCCGAGCCACGGTCCAACCGGTAATAACCTTTGCAAAACTGGTGACGTCGGCCTGTTGGTACCCGCTGCGCACGCCCACGGTGTGGAGTTCCAGGATCTCGCGCGCCAGGTTTTCGTTCAGGCCGCGGCTGGCGGGAATCGCAAAGTCCTGGGTGCCGACCGGTTTGCGCAAGGATGGGTCGCGACCCAATTCGGAGTTGGCGCCAATCGACTGGACGTTGTCGAGGTAAATCAACATCGCCGGGTGGCGCGTGGACGCCAGCAACATGTCGTCAAACCGCCCCATCACGCGCGGCCGAACGACATCCCGTTCGAAGGACGGTGGCAGCGCCGTGGCACCGGGTTTGGCACCCGAAACGACGAAATGGTTGGTCCAGAAATGCACCAGCCGCTCAAAAAATGGTTGCTCGGTGGCCACCGCCACGTCAAACCTGGCCTTGAGCGCCCGGGCATGGCGCGGGCCAAAGGTGCGCCGGAATTCGGCCTCGACCGACAGGTTGCCTGCCCCGTTGGCCATGGCACCCGTCGCGCCGGGGAGCGGCTTTTGCATGCTGCCTTCGCCTGGCATGGCCGGCGTCATCGTGGTCGGGTCCATGCCCTGCGCGCGGGCCTTGCGGGCCAACTCTGCGGTCCACTTGCCAAACGCCGTCAGGTCGTCCAGTGTCGACGGAAGCGCCGCCAGCGGCGCAGGCACGGCAGGTTCAGCGACCAGCTGCCCGAACAACCACCCCCGGGGGTCGGATGCCACGCGCGCCAGTTCCCCAGGGCGGCTGCCCAGGCCGAATCGGTTCAATGCGACGATGGCGTGATTTGACATGCGGGGGACCGCAGCGGGGGCTGGGTAGCTGAGTGTATGCGGGGCCGACTGCTGCTGGCAATCGTGCGCCGCAGGGGTGCGTG
Source organism: Rhodoferax sp. (assembly GCA_031416855.1). Taxonomy (GTDB): domain Bacteria; phylum Pseudomonadota; class Gammaproteobacteria; order Burkholderiales; family Burkholderiaceae_C; genus CAISIP01. The sequence continues at coordinate 2,532 of JANOUM010000552.1, forward strand.
GCGAGAACCTCGTGGTCTCCACTGGCTCCGACATCCGCAACGAGGACGAGGTGGCCGATGACGCCGACAATCCGCCGCTGGTGCCATTCGGCCGGGGGGATGGCATCGGCAGGCCACCATGGTCGAGGATCCGTTTTGATTTGCCGCACCAGACGGTTACCGCACCATGCCTTCACGGCCCCATACCGGCTATGCCAGAGCGTGTGGTGACGCGCCGGCCCTTTAGGTGCTGATTTATCTTTGCAAATTTACCGTCTGATGGTAAATCTGCATGGATGTTTCCAGGCCAACCACGGCTTCGTCGTTCAGCCCCAGGTTCAGGATGGTGTCCACCATGCCGGGCATCGAGGCGCGTGCGCCTGATCGCACCGACAACAGCAGCGGGCCGGCAGCATTGCCGAACATCTTGCCCATCTCCTGCTCGACGAAGGCCACGCTCTGCATGACCTCGGCCTCGATCAGCTTGAGTGCTTGCTCCTTGCCGTGCTCAGTGAAGGCGGTGCAGGCCTCGGTGCTGATGGTGAAGCCGGAAGGCACGGTAATACTCAGGCGGCACATTTCGGCCAGGTTGGCCCCCTTGCCCCCGAGCAGGTTTTTCATCGAAGCAGCACCTTCGGTGCGCGTGGCTCCAACAGGTAGACGTACTTGGTGGAGGTGCTCATGGCGGGCTCGCTTGCGTTGGTGTGGGACGGGCCCAACGACGCTGTTGCCACGCCGCCGTCCGTCGCCTGCATACTCCGACAAAAGCCGCCGAGTTGGCTTGACCTGAGTCAATCGCAGTGCGTTCGCATGACCAAAGTCAACGGCCGGCCAGCAGACCCTGCGTCACCAGGCAGATGCCCCGCTCGGTCACCGGAAACCGCTTGCGGTCCTGCTCCGGATCGACCCCGACGGAAAAACCATCCGGCAGCACGCAACCCCCGTCCACGATCGCACGGCGCAGCTCGACGCCCCGGCCAATGACCACATCGGGCAGCACCACGGTGTCTTGCACCAGGCTGCCATCAGACACCCGAACACCGTGAAACAGGATCGAGCGGCGGACCACCGCACCACTGACGATGCAACCAGCGGACACGAGCGAGTCGACCGCCATGCCACGGCGCCCGGTGTCGTCGAAAACGAACTTGGCCGGCGGCCGGTTCGGCTGGCGGCCCAGCACCGGCCAGGTCTCGTCGTACAGGTTGAGCTCCGGCACCACGCGCGTCAGGTCGAGATTGGCCTCCCAGAAGGCGTCCAGCGTACCCACATCGCGCCAGTAGGGGCGAGCGCCCACCATATTGACGCAACTGTCCGCAAAACGGTGCGCGAAGACCTTGGCCGTGCCCAGCACCCCCGGGATCACATCGCGGCCGAAATCGTGGCCCGACTCCGGGTTGGCAGCGTCGCGCTCCAGCAATTGCAACATGAAGGCGGCGTTGAACACATAGATGCCCATACTGGCCAATGCGCGTTCCGGCAGGCCGGGAATCGGGCTGGGCCGCGCAGGTTTCTCCTCGAACGCGACAATGCGCTGCTGGTCGTCGACCGCCATCACCCCAAACTCGCTGGCGTCCTGGATCGGCACCTCCAGGCACGCCACGGTCAGCTCTGCGCCCCGGTGCACGTGCTCGGCCAGCATCTGCGAATAGTCCATCTTGTAGACGTGGTCACCGGCCAGCACCAGCACATGCTCCGGTCGGGCCTCGCGCACCAGGTCGAGGTTCTGGAACACCGCGTTGGCTGTGCCGCTGTACCAGCCCTCGCCGGTCTGCTGCTGTGCCGGCACGATGTCAACGTACTCACCCAGACTGGCTTCGAGAAATCCCCAACTGCGCTCGATGTGGCGGATCAGTGTCTGGGCCTTGTACTGGGTCAACACACCGATGCGCCGCAGACCGGAATTGACACAGTTGTGAAGCGCGAAGTCGATGATGCGCATCGAGCCGGCAAAATGCAGTGCCGGTTTGGCACGGTGGTCGGTCAGCTGGCGCAACCGGGTGCCGCGGCCGCCGGCGAGGACCAGCGCGTAGGCGCTGCGCGTCAGGCTGTGTCGCACATCGATGGTCATGGCGAAGGTCTCCGGATTGGTACGGCATACGCGGCGCCACCGCAGCGCCCTCACCCGCACGTTTTCCAGTATCTCACCGGGGATGCGTCAGGCGGTCATCGCACCCAACGGCTGATTGCGTTCGATCAAGACCGCAACTCGGCGACCATCATCCGGTCTGGTTGCGGCGTCGCCGGCCCGTCGAGCAGGCGGCAGGGCGGCGTTCGGCTCGGTTGCCGGAGTGGCGCGCCTTGGCAGCGGTCACGGCGGTTCACGCCCGCAGGAACGCTAGCAGTGCATCGTTGAACACCTGCGCGTGCGACAGGTTCAGCCCGTGTGGCGCCCCGTTCACCCGCAACATCTTGCTGTGGGGCACCTGGCGGTGGGTGCGCTGGCCCGATCCGTCGATCGGCACGATCGCATCGGCGTCGCCGTGGATCACCAGCGTGGGTACCTTCACCTGCTTCAGGTCGTCGCGGAAGTCGGTTGTACCGAACGAGTCGAAGCAAGCCAATGCCGCATGCTGCGCCGACTGGTGACACAAGGCGATCGCCTCGCGGCGCTGCGACTCACTGACCTGCAGCGCACCGTTGGCCGAGAAGAAGTCCTTGCTGAACTGGTCGAAAAACGAATCGCGGTCCTGCTGGAGCGCCTGCTTCATCCGTTGCGCCTGCTCGGTCGTGAGCGGGCCCTCAGGGTTATCGGCGGTCTTCATCAGGTAGGGCGGCACGGCCGCGGCGAATACCGCGCTGCGCAGGCGCGATTCGCCGCAGCGTGCGATGTAGCGCGCCACTTCGCCCCCGCCCATCGAGAAGCCCACCAGCGTCACATCCTGCAGTCCGCACTGCTCCACGACGCGCTGCAGGTCGTCTGCCAGCACGTCGTAGCTGTAAGGTGATTGCGGCTTGTCGGAGCGGCCGAAGCCCCTCCGGTCATAGGCCACCACGCGGTAGCCGGCGGCGCGAAGCACCGACACCTGCGGCTCCCAGGCCTGGGCCGACAGCGGCCAGCCATGAATCAGCACCACCGGTCGGCCGCCGCCACCGCTGTCGTCGATGTGCAGGCGCACGGCGTCTGCAGCCACCGGGTCGGCGCCGCTCGCATCCTGCGGGTCCGTCATGGTGCCGGCGGCGGCACCACCGAATGCGCCGGCAACTGCACCCAGCGCCGCACCTACCACCACTCCCGCCGGGCCGCCAACCATGACGCCGATGGCGGCGCCAGTGGCAGCACCGGCCACCACGCCGCCACCGATCAGTACCGACTTGGCCTCGCGCTGCGCTTCCGCCGGTTCCAACCGGGTCTGCGCTGCCGGATCCGGGTCCTGCGACGGAATACCGTGGCCGGGGCGAGCCTGCTCGGCCAGGTCTTCGTCAACAGGTGCGATGCCAGACGGCGGGGTGGCGAATGGATTCATGAGACTCTCCGGTGTGCGTTGATGGTGGAACGAGCAACCCGCCCGCCCTTTTTGCACGGGCCTTGCCGGCGCAATCGCGCGTGCCGTTCCGTGTCCTGCCGTGATGGTCGCTGGCAATCGCCACCGGGTCGGTTCGTCACCGTACAGACCCCGATGACCCGGAGAACCGCCATCGGCAGCTATTGGCACCAGGCCTTCGGCCTGTCCCCATTACCGGTCGACGCATCCTGAGTTCCCCGGTCGCCCGGCCGGTTGCCTTCGGCGGCCGCCAAGGAGCCGCGTCGCACCCGCTCAGGCGAAGAAGTCGCGCACCATGTCCAGCTGCTGTGGCACGTTGAGCGCGGGCGCGTGACCGCAATCCGCAATTGTGACCACCTTCGCGCGCGGTCCGCGCAGCGCCATCTGCTGCGCGGTTTCCGCCTCCAGCAGGTCCGAGTGCGCGCCGCGCAGGCACAGCACCGGAATCGTCAAGCTGTCGTAATCTTCCCACCGGTCATGGTCGTTCGGATAGTGGATGAACTGCTGCACCATTGCCGGGTCGTAGTGCGGCGTCACCCGCCCGTCGGGCAGGCGGGGGGTCGAGGTTTCGGTCAGCCGGCGCCACTGGGCGTCGGTCAGGAATCCATACGGCCGGTAGATGGTGCGAAAGTACTGCTCCAGTTCGGACACGGTGGCAAATGCCGACGGATTGCCCGCATAGCTGCGTATGCGCGCCAACGCGGATTCGGCGATCTTCGGCCCCATGTCGTTGAGCACCAGGCGCTGAATGCGCCCACGCAGCGGGCCTGCCGCGGCCACCATGCCGATGGCGCCCCCCATCGACGTGCCGACCCAGTGAAACTGGCCCAGTTCCAGGCGATCCGCCAGGTCGGTGGCGAGCTGGGTGTAAAAGCGCAGGCAGTAGTCGTTCTTCGGGTCCGGGCTCCACTGGCTCAGCCCGCGACCGACGGTGTCCGGGCAGATCACGCGGTAGCCATGCTCCGGGGCGCTGAGGTAGGCCGCCAGCTCGTCCATGTCGCGGCCGGTGCGCGCCAGCCCGTGCCAGGCAATGACGGTCTTGGCGCGGTCCGCGCCCCACTCCATGTAGTGGATCTCGCGCCC
>JANOUM010000553.1:0-4682 GCA_031416855.1 Rhodoferax sp.
GTGTTGCATCCAGAAAACCGTTCCGTCTTGTCCAGCGCCGGCGACATGCTTGACGAAGACGTGATCGATGTGCTCGAAGCCGCTGGTGTCGACGAAGTCAAGGTCCGCACCGCGCTGACCTGCGAAACCCGCTTTGGTATCTGCGCCAAGTGTTATGGCCGCGATCTGGGCCGTGGCGGCCTGATCAACGGCGGCGAGGCGGTGGGCGTGATTGCCGCGCAGTCGATCGGCGAACCCGGCACGCAGCTGACCATGCGCACCTTCCACATCGGTGGCGCGGCGTCGCGTGCGGCGATCGCCTCCAGCGTGGAAGCCAAGTCGAACGGCACGATCGCCTTCAACGCCACGATGCGTTATGTGACCAACAGCAAGAAGGAGCTGGTGGTGATCGCCCGTTCCGGCGAGATCGTCATCCACGATGAACACGGCCGCGAGCGCGAGCGCCACAAGGTGCCGTATGGCGCGATCCTGACCGTCAAGGTCGACCAGACTATCAAGGCCGGTGCCATCCTGGCCAACTGGGATCCGCTGACCCGCCCCATCATCACCGAGTTCGCCGGCAAGGCGCAGTTCGAAAATGTGGAAGAAGGCCTGACGGTTGCCAAGCAGCTCGACGAAGTGACCGGCCTGTCGACATTGGTGGTGATCGACCCGAAACGCCGCGGCGCCGCCAAGATCGTGCGTCCTCAAGTCAAGCTGATCGACCCGTCCGGCAACGAAGTCAAGATTCCTGGTACGGACCACTCGGTGACCATCGGTTTCCCGATCGGTTCGCTGGTCCAGGTGCGTGACGGCATGGACGTGGGCCCGGGCGAAGTGCTGGCTCGTATCCCGATCGAAGGCCAGAAGACGCGCGACATCACCGGTGGTCTGCCGCGTGTCGCCGAGCTGTTTGAAGCCCGTACACCGAAGGACAAGGGTACGCTGGCCGAGATGACTGGAACGATCTCGTTTGGCAAGGAGACCAAAGGCAAAATTCGCCTGCAGATCACCGATCCGGAAGGCAAAGTCCACGAGGAACTGGTGCTCAAGGAGAAGAACATCCTGGTGCACGAGGGCCAGGTGGTCAACAAGGGTGAGTCCGTGGTGGACGGCCCGGCCGATCCGCAGGACATCCTGCGCCTGCTGGGGTCCGAAGAGTTGGCGCGCTACATCGTCGACGAAGTGCAGGACGTGTACCGCCTGCAGGGCGTGAAGATCAACGACAAGCACATCGAGGTGATCGTGCGCCAGATGCTGCGCCGGGTCGTGGTCGACAACGTCGGCGACTCCAGCTACATCAGCGGCGAGCAGGTGGAACGCTCGGAAATGCTCAACACCAACGACGCTCTGCGCGCCGACGGCAAGATTCCGGTCACCTTCACCAACCTGCTGCTGGGTATCACCAAGGCGTCGCTGTCCACCGACAGCTTCATCAGTGCAGCTTCGTTCCAGGAGACCACCCGCGTGCTGACCGAAGCTGCCATCATGGGCAAGCGCGACGAGCTGCGTGGCCTGAAGGAGAACGTCATCGTCGGACGCCTGATCCCCGCGGGTACCGGCATGGCCTACCACGAAGCGCGCAAGGTGCGGGAGAACATGGACGACGCAGAGCGCCGTGCCATTGCTGATGCCGAAGCGGCCGAGCTGGCTGGCGAACCGGTCGAGGTGTCCACGGCGGACGCTGACACGGGCACCGTGGCCGAATAAGCCCAGCCCGGTGCGGAGCCACAACGCCCCTTGTCCCGCCCTGGCGGGCCCTGGGGCGTTGGTTTTTGTGCCTGGCGTAGAAGGAGGCTCGCAGTGACGGAGTCCACGGCACTGTGGGTGGCGCTGGCACTGCTGCTGTTCTGGTCGGTCGGTGCCTATAACCGGCTGGTGCGTTTGCGCGGGCAGATACTGCTCGCCTACCAGCCTCTGGACGCACGCATGAGCCAGTTCATCATCCTGCTGCAGGAGCAATCACCCTTGGTTTTCGATCCGACGCGCGCACAAGCCCTGCGTGCAAGCGCCAGCCTGTGGGCGGGGCTGCAGGCTGCCTGTACCCAGTTCGACGTGGCGCTTCGGGTCGTGCGCAAGCAGGTGCTGGACGCGGAATCCGTGGCCGCGCTGCAGTCCGCTCACATCACGCTGCAGGTCTGGTGGGACCGTCTGGTCAGCAAATGCCGCGACCAGCCCGAGGCCTTGCCGGCGTCGTGGCAGATGGCCTGGATCGACAACCGCCGTCTGACGGCTGACGCCGTGGCGGCCCTCAACCAGGCGGTGCAGGCGCACAATGCCGCAATTTCACAGTTCCCGGCGCTGATACTGGCGCGGACGTTCGGTTTTCGGGCTGCGGGCTGCTTGTGAACCAGCCAACGACCCCACCCGTTCCGTTGTGGCGCCAGCTCCAGGCCACTGCGGCGGTATTGATGGCGGTGCGGGGCGGGGTGTCGGGCACAGCGGCACTGGCGCAGGTTGAGCCGGCGCTGCGCCCGGGTGCGCAGGCACTCACTTTCGAAGTTTTGCGCTCACTGGCGCGGGCTGAGCACCTGCGCCGGCAACTGGCGTCACGCGCGCCACCGGCCCGGGCCGACGCCCTGCTGTGTGTGGTACTGGCCCTGGGCTGGCGCGAGCAGGGTGCTCCGTATACGGCTTTCACACTGGTCAACCAGGCCGTCGAAGCGGCCAAGCGGCACAGCGCTACCCAGCCCCTCGCGGGCTTCATCAATGCCTGCCTGCGTCGCTTCCTGCGCGAGCGCGATGCCCTGGTCGCCAGGTCCGAAGCCGACCCGGTGGCAGCGTGGAACCACCCCGCCTGGTGGATCAAACGCCTGAAAAGCGACCATCCGGCGCATTGGCAGGACACCTTGCGGGCCGACAACTGCCACCCGCCGATGACCTTGCGCGTGAACGCCCGACGCGGTAGTGCCGACGCCTACCTGGCGCAATTGCTGGTCGCAGACATCCCTGCCCACGTTGTCGGGCCGCAAGCGATACAACTCCACCACCCGGTGCCCGTGTCCGCACTACCGGGCTTTGCCGCGGGTTGGGTGTCGGTGCAGGATGCCGCTGCCCAGCGCGCTGCACCCCTGATGCTTGGCGCCCTGACGCATGGTGCGTCGCGGCCGTATATCCTGGACGCCTGCGCCGCACCGGGCGGCAAGACCGCCCATCTGCTCGAACTGTGTGATGCCGAGGTGCTGGCCCTCGATGTCGACCCCCTGCGCTGCGAGCGCGTGGTCGAGACACTGGCCCGGCTGCAATTGTCGGCCCGGGTCGTTGCGGGCGACGCAGCGCAGCCTGCCACGTGGTGGGACGGCCGGCTCTTCGACACCATCCTACTCGACGCCCCTTGCACGGCATCGGGCATCGTGCGCCGCCATCCGGATGTGCCCTGGCTGCGCCGCGCCACCGATGTCGACCAGTTGGCGCGCGTCCAGGCCCGGCTGCTGGCCAGCCTGTGGCCACTGCTGCGGCCGGGTGGCCACCTGCTGTACTGCACCTGCTCCGTGTTTCTGGCCGAAGGCCAAGACCAGATCGAAACGTTTGTTGCACACAACACAGACGCCCGCTTGCTGCCCTCGCCCGGGCATTTGCTACCCCATTTCCAGGCAAACAGTGAGGCCGTCCAGGACAATCATGGTGGTGACCATGATGGCTTTTTTTACGCATTGCTGGAAAAACGCCCAAGCTAAGCTGCTGGTGGTGTTGGTAGCGGTGTCGCTGCTGGTTGCGCCAGGGCGGGTGGCGCAGGCGGACAGCAACCCGGTGGACATCACCCAGATGCGGCTCGAGCGTGGCCCCGATGGCCTGCATTTATATGCCAACGTGCGGATCGAACTGCCAGCAGCGGTCGAAGAGGCGTTGGTCAAGGGTGTGCCAATGTACTTCCTGGCCGAGGCGGATGTCGTACGGCACCGCTGGTACTGGTCAGACAAGGGCGTGTCCAGTGTGCGGCGCCACCTGCGACTGGCTTATCAGCCGCTGACCCGGCGCTGGCGTCTGCATATGTCGTCCGGCCTCATCACGGCCAACAGCCTGGGCATGGCCCTGAACCAGAACTTCGACTCGCTGCCCGACGCGATGTCTGCCATGCAGCGCTTTTCCGGTTGGAAGGTGGCCGATGCGAGTGTGATAGACCCCGATGCGACACACAAGGTCGAGTTCCGGTTCGGACTCGACCTGGCGCAGTTGCCACGGCCGTTCCAGATCGGCGCCTTTGGGCATTCCGACTGGAGCATCTCTGCCAAGGCCGTGCAACAAATCGGCCCCGAGGCGCTGCGGTGAGCCGCGCGCGGCCGCCCGACGCGCCTGTCCCTGGCCTTGGCGCGCAGGGCGAGGACCCACCACCTGTAGTCGCGCCGGCCGCCAGGGCACTGCGCCATCAGTCGCGCGCGTTGCGCTGGACCATCGGGGTGGGGCTGGCCGCCATGACGGCCATTGGCCTGGTGTTGTTGTTCCTGCTGACCCAGGCCACCAACAACCGCGAACTGTACGAGCGCAACTACGCGCGGCTTTTCACGCTCAATGTGGTGGTGGCGACCTTGCTGCTGCTGGTCATCGCCTGGATCACGGTGCGCCTGCTGATGCGTCTGCGCAGGAAGCGTTTTGGCAGCCGCCTGCTCGTCAAGCTGGCGGCTATCTTTGCGCTGGCCGGTTTTGCGCCGGGCATGCTGATCTATGTGGTGTCCTACCAGTTCGTGTCGCGATCGATCGAGAGC
>JANOUM010000554.1:0-4945 GCA_031416855.1 Rhodoferax sp.
AACGAGAAGATCGAACCGGCCGCGATGCCCGGCATGGCCAGCGGCAGAATGACCTGGCGCAGGGTCTGGGACGGCACCGCACCCAGGTCGGCCGAAGCCTCCAGGTAGGATCCCGGGATGCGCTCGATGGCGGCCTGGATCGGCAGGATCATGAAAGGCAGCCACATGTACACAAACACGATGAAGGTGCCCAGCGGCGAGAAACTGAGCGAGCTGCCCTCGATCACCGGCCATGTCAGCAGGCCGTCGAGCAGCCATTGCAGGTGCAGGCCCTGCATCACCCACGAGATCGCGCCTTCCTTGGCCAGCAGCAGCTTCCATGCATACAGCCGCACCAGATAACTGGACCACAGCGGCAGCATCACCGCCACATACAGCAGCGCCTTTTGCGGGCCCCGGGCGTAACGCGCCATGTAGTAGGCAATCGGGAAGGCGATCAGAGCACAGGCCAGCGTGACCAGGATCGCCATCAGTGTGCTGCGCAAGGCCACGTCCAGGTTGGTCGGGCTGAAGATTTCGATGAAGTTCCCCAAGCCCACTTCGCGCACCACCTGCCCGGTGAAATCATCGAGCCGGAAGAAGCTGTTGGCCAGCAGGCTGAGCAGCGAGCCCAGGTAGACGATGCCAAACCACAGCAGTGGTGGCACCAGCAATAGCGCCAGCAGCAGCCCGCGTCGCGTGTACAGCAGCGTCGACAGGCGGTCCGCCAGGCCACCGGGCAGGGGCAGGGCGCGCTCGCCGGCAGTCATCGCGCGCCCTTATCGCCGCCAGCGCCGCTAGCGCCGCCAGCGGCGCCATGTCGTATCGGGTGCACCGCCGCGTCGCTCCAGAAAAGGTGCACTGTGTCGCCGACACCGGGGGCGACGGCCCGCCCGTGTACCGGCACGTCGACCAGCATCGGCTCGGCCGCCTGCGCGCGCGTGACGCTGACGCGCCAGAACGAGCCGAAAAACTGGACCTCGCGCACCACCCCCTGCGCGCGCGGCATGCCGGCGCCGAGCGCCAGCGGGCCGCACTCCAGCGCGATGCGCTCGGGACGGATCATGATCGACGCGGATGGCCCGAACTGCAGGGCGTCCGGACCATGCAGCAGATTGGCGGCGCCAACGAACTCCGCCACGAAGCGGGTGCTGGGCCGATCGTAGAGGTCGCCCGGCGTGGCGATCTGCTCCAGGCGACCCTGGTTGAACACCCCGATGCGGTCGCTCATCGACAAGGCTTCGTGCTGATCATGGGTGACAAAAATGAACGTGATGCCCAACTTGCGCTGCAGGCTCTTGAGCTCGCTTTGCATCTGCTCGCGCAGTTTCAGGTCGAGCGCGCCGAGCGGTTCGTCGAGCAGCAGGACCTTGGGTTCGCTGATCAGGGCCCGCGCCAGGGCCACGCGCTGGCGCTGGCCGCCCGACAACTGGACCGGCTTGCGCTGTGCGACGTCGGGCAGTTGCACGGTCTCGAGCAGGGCATGGGCACGCCGTTCGCGCGTTGCACGGTCGACGCCGCGCACCATCAGGCTGTACGCGACGTTGTCGAGAATGGACATGTGCGGGAACAGCGCGTAGTCCTGAAAAACGGTGTTGACCGGCCGCGCATACGGCGGATGCTGGCTCACATCGGCGCCGTGGATCGTGATGCTGCCCGCGGTCGGCAGCGTGAAGCCGCCGATCATGCGCAGGCAGGTGGTCTTGCCCGAACCGGAGGGCCCGAGCAGCGTGAAGAACTCGCCCGCCTCGACATCCAGGCTGACGTTGTCGACCGCTTGCACGGCCTTGCCACCGGAGCGAAAGACGCACGACAACGCGCGCAAACCCACAGCTACGACCATCCGATCAGGACTTTCTCAAACAGTGTGATGGACCGCGGCACAGCCGGCCGGCAGGTGCCGCGACAAATGCCGGGCGGATCGGCACCAACGGGGGCCGACCCGCACCGGCCAGATCAGCGTCCGCCAAGCACGGCGATGTAGTCGGACGCCCACTTGTGGTACGGCACGCACTGGTTGTTTTGCGTCTTGCACTGGGCGGTGGGCGTTCTCCAGAATGAAATGCGCTCGAAGTCCTTGAAGCCCTGGCGGTCACAGCCACCGTCGCCCAGCAATGCGTTGCCCTTGCAGGCTGCCGGCACCGCGGGCACCGAGCCGAACCATGCCGAGAGGTCGCCCTGCAGCTTGGGATTGAGCGAGTGCTCCATCCACATATAGGCACAGTTGCGGTTCTTGGCATCGATATGCATCATGGTCGAATCAGCCCAGCCGGTGGCACCCTCGACCGGCACCACGGTGGCGATTGGTGCCTTCTTGGAGCCCAGGATATTGGCCTGGAACTGCCAGCTGCCGGACGCGACGACGCCCTCGTTGGTGAAGTCGTCGATCTGCACGAAAGCGTCGTGCCAGTACTTGCCCACCAGCTTGCGCTGGCCACGCAGCAGCTCCAGTGCCGCCTTGTACTGCGCCTCGTTGAGCTCATACGGGTCCTTGATGCCGAGCGCCGGGTTCTTTTTCATCAAATACAGGGCCGCGTCGGCGATATAGATCGCGCCGTCGAACGCCTGCACGCGTCCCTTGTTGCTTTTGCCGTCAGGCAGTGTCTGTTCCTCAAACACCACACTCCAGCTGGTCGGCTTCTTGTCGCCGAAGACCTTGGTGTTGTACATCAGCACATTCCAGCCCCATTGGTAGGGAACGCCATAGTGCGTGTTGTTGTCGTAATGCCAGGGCGACTTCTGCAGGCGCGGGTCGACATGCTTGTAACTGGGGATCAGGTTCACGTTGATCGGCTGGAGCTTCTTGCCCCGGATCAGCCGCGTACTCGCATCGCCCGATGCGGTGACCAGGTCGAAACCGCCCTCGTTCATCAGCGCCACCATTTCGTCCGAGGTGCCGGCGGTTTTCACGTTGACCTTGCAACCAGTGGCCTTTTCGAAGCCTGTGACCCAGTCGAAATTCTTGTCGGTTGCCCCCCGCTCGATATAACCGGCCCAGGCAACGATATCTACCCGGCCCTCCCCTTTGCCAATTTTTTGCAGGGCTTGCTGGGCCAGGCCAGCGCTGCCGATCGCCATCACGCCGATGGCAATCGCTGCATGCTTCAGGAATTTCATTGATGCACTCCATTCAGGTTGTTCGGTCTCCAGCTCGGCTGGGCTCTGGGCCAAACGCCAGAAGCAAGTGCAATTTAGCCTTGACGTTCAACGATGGGAAGTTCAATATTCGCAGCACTATCAATCTAAAAAACAGATACCTAGGACAAACCCGTATATTTTTCGATACGGATCTGCTTTTTGTAGTCCATGCAGCGCCACATCACCCTCAAACAATTTCGCTACTTTCTGGCGGTATCGGAAACTGCCTCGGTCGCCGCGACGGCCCGCATGATCAATATTGCGCAGTCAGCGCTGACCAAGAGCATCCAGGATCTGGAAGAGTCCCTGGGCGTGCGGCTGTTTGACCGCAATTCGCGCGGCATGGTGCTGACACAGGAGGGATACCGGTTTCAGGCCAGCGCCCGCAAGGTGATCGCCGCCGCAGCCGAGGCTGGCCAGTTCGCGCGCGGCCGGGTGGAAACCCTGACCGGCAATCTGAGCATCGGTGTCACCAGCCTGGTCGGGGGATATTACCTGGCCGACCTGTTCGCGCGCTTCAGACGCTCGCACCCGTCGGTCAATATTTCGGTGGTTGAAGAGTCGCCGCAATTCCTGGAGCATCTGCTGGTCAACGGCGAGGTGGACCTGGCGGCGATGGTCTCGAATGCGTTGGGCGACCCGCAGGCCCTGGTGGTCGAGGTGCTGACCAGTTCTCCCAACCGGGTCTGGCTTGCGTCCAGCCACGTGCTGACCGAGCGGGCGGAACTGACGCTGGCCGAATGCGCGGCCCACCCACAGGTCGTGCTGCAGGCCGACCGGATGGAAAACGTACTCGGCGCGGTTTGGTCGCGCCATAACTTCAGGCCGCAGGTCCTGATGCGCACCTCGTCGCTGGAGGCGGTTCGCTCGCTGGTCGGAATCGGCGCGGGCATCACGGTGCTGCCGGATTTTCTGTACCGCCCGTGGACACTGGATGCCGACCATATCGAGGTCCGAAGCCTGCGCGAGGCCGTGCCCAGCATCGACGTCGGCCTGGTGTGGCGGCGTGGAGCGCATATTCGCCCGGTCGTGACCGAGTTCATCGAGCTGGCGCGGGAACAATCGCGCAGCAACCGCATCAGGTAGCCGCCGTTGCCGGTGGATTTTCCGGCCGTGCGGTGCGTCGCACCGCTTGATGAGGCATCATGGCACGACCGCTTCGACAATCGCACCTGATCTGAAACTGGCAAGCACACCATGGGTGAAACTTTTGAACCGGCGCCCGCGTTGCAGGTGAGTGAGTGGATCAACACGCCGCAGCCGCTGGACCTGCCGTCTTTGCGCGGTCGCGTCGTGGTCGTATATGCGTTCCAGATGCTGTGCCCTGCTTGTGTTGCACACAGCCTGCCGCAAGCGGCAAAGCTGCATCAGGTGTTCGATCCGCAACAGGTGGTGGTGCTGGGCCTGCACACCGTGTTCGAACACCACGACGCGATGACGCCGGTGGCGCTGCGCGCCTTCGCCCACGAATACCGGTTGGCGTTTCCCATCGGCATCGACCAGGCTTCGGCGCAAGGCGACCCGATCCCGCGGACGATGCAGGCCTATGGCTTGCGCGGCACGCCCAGCCTGCTGCTGATCGACCGCGCCGGGCGGCTTCGGCTGAACCATTTCGGGCATGTCGGTGACTTGCAGGTCGGCGTGCTGGTGGCGCGGCTCGAGGCGCAGGAGCCGACTGCCGGCGCTTAGGGAGACGGAAATTGCCAATATCCCACTGTCATGCCGGGCTTGATGAGCCTGCCCCGGACTCCGATCCGGGGGCATCCATGCAGTTGGAGCCATGGATTGCGGATCGGGCCTGCCCCGGACCGCGATCCGGGGTCCGCAA